>JALOPN010000177.1 GCA_025453875.1 Gemmatimonadaceae bacterium
CTGCAACTCCCACGCGGTGAGGCGAGCGCCCTGCCAGAGTGGGCGCGTTTCGTCGGCGAACAGTTCGAGCGCCACGCCGCGCGCGTGCGCGACGTAGACGGGGGCAAGCGCGGTGCCGATGCCGGCGGTGGCGAGCGCGCCAGCGTTGCAGTGCGTGAGGACGCGCGCGCCAGGGCGCAGCAGCGTAGCGCCGGCCTCGCCGATCGCTCGGCACATGGCGATGTCCTCGTCGAGGATGTGCTGCGCTTCGTCGGCGAGCGCGGCGACGAGATCACGTTCACGTTCGGCCGCGGCGCGCGCGAGCAGGCGATTGATGGCCCAGCGGAGATTGACGGCCGTTGGGCGCGCCGACGCGAGCGTGTCCGCGAGTGCGGCGAGGCGCGCGTGCGTGAGGTCCGGTTCGTGCGCCGCGACGGCGGCGAGCCCCATGGCCGCGGCCACCCCGATCGCGGGCGCGCCGCGCACCGTGAGCGTGCGGATGGCGTGCACGAGGGCATCGAGCGTGTGCACGGTGACGTACTGCTCCACCGCGGGGAGCGCGGCGCCGCTCGGCGTTGGCCCAGGCGACGACGGGGGCGGGGGGCACCGGCCGAGCTTCACCAGGAGTCGGCGCTGTCGTGGGAATCACGGACTAGAAGTCAGGTGTGAATCGGATCGAATGCCGACTCAGCCGCATCATGAGGCTGGGTGTCATCAAGCCTACCACGGTGGCGACGGCGGCCACTCGTCCGCCTTGGGGGCTTCGGGCCGTGCCTCGGGAACGGAGGCGGCCTCTTGACACACGAGGCGCGTGCGGGAGATTGGATTGCATTGGCAGCGGGTACTGGGGGTGATTTCCTTGAGGGTAGCCTAATGCGTCCTGCCGTCCTGCCGTCCTGCCGTCCTGCTGACGAGCCACCGTGTCATTCAGCAGCGACTCCGTCCGGATTCCGTGGTCTATGCGTGGCTGCATGTCTCCTGTCGCTCGCTTCCGCGTGCGCGGGCGACGACCTAAGACAAGACGCGTTGCCAACGGCTCCAGCGGCTCAGCGCACGGAAGATCGACCCGCGTCAAAGCTCCTCGGCCTCGATCATGCCGATCGGATCCCAGAGCAGTTCATCGTCCGCTTCACAAAATCGGTCACGAACACGGAAGCCGTCTCGCGCGAGTTGGCCGCGAAGCACGATGGAATCGTCATCGCAGTTTTTCGAGGGCTGAATGGCTTTTGGGGGCGCTTTTCCGAAGCCACTGCGGTCGCCATCGCGTCGGATCCACGAGTTCAGTTCGTTGAGGTGGATTTGGTGATGCCGGTCGCGGCACCGGGTGACACCACCCAAATGGCACCGTGGGAGCCGCTCGACCGGATGGATCAGCGTGAGTTACCGCTCAATGGCTCATACATCTGGTCGACAGATGGTAGCGGCGTGCACATCTGGATCGTCGACAACGGAGTCGATCCTGCACATCCAGAACTTGTGGGTCGGGTGAACACACTGTCGTATGTTTCCTTTCAAGGCCAGAACGCCCTTGAGAGTTGCGCCGACGCGAACGGCGTTGACGGACACGGCACATACATGGCCGTCGCAGCAGCGGGCCGATCGAGGGGAATCGCACGGAACGCCTGGATCCACTCGGCTCGCGTCAACGAGCCAGGGAACTGCCTTGCACTCAGTTCTGGCGCCGCCTCGTACGCAATGGAGTTCATTGCAGACAATGCGCAGCGACCTGCCATCATCAACTATAGCGCCGCGAAACTCTGTACGTTTCCCCTCGGCTTCTGCGGCTTCACGACCGACGACGCAGCGCGATACGCGCATGACCGAGGAGTGTTGGTCGTCGTGGGAGCTGGCAACAATAACGCCAACGCCTGCGACGCATCGCCCGCTCACGTCGGGAGGCTGCTGACGGTCGGAGCCGTCGGTGTAAGTGATGTACGTGAGCCATATAGCAACTTCGGCGGTTGCGTGGATATCTGGGCGACTGTCGAGTCCCTCGATGGGACTTCAACCGCGACTGCGTATGTGAGTGGTGCTGCGGCTCTGGAACTGCAGCAGTATCCATGGCTTCCTCCGACGTGGATTCAGAACAATCTGATAGCGCGCTCAACGAGTGGGGTGTTATCCGGCCTCAATACAGGTAGTCCAAACCGACTCCTGTACACGCGCCCCCTTCCTCTGTCGGTTGAATGGTATGGCGCGATCGATCAAATGGGTCCGTTCTCGTCTTGTCAGTGGTCGGCAAGCCCGCTCGGAGGCCAGCCCCCGTTCTCGTTCATCTGGCGTCGAGACGGTACGCAGGTTTCGACTTCATCACTCTATGGCGTCTCCACCGTCGGTCCGAACAGCTTTGCTCTGACCGTCGATGTGATCGACGGGGCAGGGCGCACCAGCGCTGCGGGCCGATACATCACTGTAGATCCGAATAGCTGGGAGCCCTGGTGCGGAGGATTTTGATGAACGCCAGTCAGCGCCCAGGCATTGAAGCGGATCCTCTCGACTTTTGCAAACCAACTCGCTGGAAGGTGTTCGGGAGAGCGGCGCCCGTCATCGTGGCGGTCCTGCTGTCCGGATGCGGACTCCTGCCACCGGAGTCATACGTGATTCACGTGGACAGCCTGACGGTGACCTCGGTCGCGACAGTCGAAGCCGTACAGGTGACAGCTCACGGGACGGCAAGTCGTGACGGCTGCGGTGGTCTGCATCGCGTCGAACGTCGGTCTGTCGGCGACACGGTGACGCGGCGATTCGTGGGCGAGAGACAACGTGCGAGCGGGGTAGATTGCACGCTTCGGCCGGTTCCGCTCGTCTTCGCCGAAACGGTTTCGGTTGCGGCCGGTCGCACCGTGCGCTATCGCGTGCAGCAGCCGTCCGGTCCCCCGCTGCTGCGCGATCTCATAGGGCGCTGATGAGTCGGCGGTCGTCGAGAGTGTGGCTGGGGTATTGCAGGCCTCGATCGCCCTCACGGCGTAGCGGGCAGAGGAGAGGCGGGATGTGACGGGGCGGCGGTTCAGCGCGAGCCGCTGATCAGCCAGCTGCTCGGCACCCGCAGCGTGCGCCGCTCACGTCCCGACGCCGTGCCCGCCGTGCGCACCGCGGATCGCCGGCAGCTGTTCAGCAACCGTTCAGCATGTATCGGCTGCAAGAAGTTCCAGCAGCGCGTCGCGAGACAGAGGGTTCAGCTGATCAGCTCAAGGATGTCGGGTCGTGATGCGCTGATAGCAGCTGACCGCAGCTGGTGCGGGCTGGCTGGTCCCCGAACAGCTGCCGGCGATGCACACGCGCGCGCACCCAGCGCCACCGGTTTCCGCGCGAGGATCACGCTGCGGGAGCTGCGCAGCTGGCTGAACCGCGGCGGGGAGCTGATTGGCGGGAGCCGATCGGCCAGCCCACCAGCGCCAGCACCTGATCAGCCAGCTGCTCGGCACCGGCAGCGTGCCCCGCTCGCGTCCCGATCCCGCGCGCCGGCCGGGCATCACGGATCGCCATCAGCTGTTCGGGGAACATCCAGCCCGCACCGGCTCCACCAGCTCCGTCAGCGCGTCGCGAGACAGACAGTTCAGCTGATCAGCTGAAGCGCGTCGCGTCGCGATGCGCTGATGGAGCTGGATCGAGCTGGTGCGGGCTGGATGGTCCCTGAACAGCTGCAGGCGACGCACAGGCGCGCGCACCAGCTTCACCGGTTTCCGTGCACCCATCACGCTGGAGCAGCTGCTCAGCTGGCTGAACCGCGGCAGGGAGCTGACCAGCTCCCCCACCGCCCCCTCTCCAACACTGCCCTTTCGACCGCCGTGTAGATTGCGTCGTCCCCTTCCATCCCGCGCCATGTCCTACGCCAATCTCACCTACGACGTCGCCGACCGTATTGCCACGATCACGGTCAACCGCCCGGACAAGCTCAACGCACTCAACGACGCCACGATCGCCGAGCTCGGCCTCGCGATCGACGCCGCCGTCGCGGACCCCGCGGTTGGTGCGGTGATCCTCACCGGCGCAGGACGCGCGTTCGTCGCGGGGGCGGACATCAGCGAGCTCGCGAGCCAGACGCCGCTCATCGCGCAGCGGCGCGCGCGCGCGGGCCAGGCGGTGTTTCGTCGCTTCGAGACGAGCCCCAAGCCCACCATCGCCGCCGTGAACGGCTTCGCGCTCGGCGGCGGCTGTGAACTTGCCATGAGCTGCCACGTGCGCATCGCGAGCGAGAAGGCCAAGTTCGGCCAGCCCGAGGCCAAGCTCGGCATCGTGCCGGGATTCGGCGGCTCGCAGCGGCTGCCGCGGCTCGTGGGACGTGGCGCGGCGCTCAAGCTGCTCCTGACGGGCGACATGATTGACGCGGTCGAGGCGCATCGCCTGGGACTCGCTGACGAGGTGGTGCCGGTCGACGCGCTCACCGAGCGGACGCGTGCGCTGGCCACGACGATGCTTGTCAACGGGCCACTCGCGCTCGCCGGCTGCATTGACGCCGTGCAGCGCGGCCTCGATACGTCGCTCGAAGAAGGATGCCGCATCGAGAGCGACCTGTTCGGCGTGCTCTCGGCCACGGCCGACATGCGCGAAGGTATGCAGGCGTTCCTCGAGAAGCGCCCCGCGACGTTCACGGGGCGCTGAGCGCTCGCGCCGTCGGCTCTCGCGACGTCGCCATGCTCGACACGCTCGTTGTGCGCGATTTCCGCAACCTTGCTGCGCTCGATCTCACGATCGACGCGGCGGGGCTTGCGATCGTGGGCGACAATGGGCATGGCAAGACGAACCTGCTCGAAGCGGTCGCGTATCTGCGCCTGCTGCGTTCGTGGCGCGGCGCGCGCGATGCGGATGTCGTGCGCTTCGGCGCCGCCGGCTTTCATGTGCGTGCCACCTTGCACGCACCGGCACGTGTGCACACGGCGGCACTGGGTTTCGAGCGCGCCACGCGTCGCAAGCGCGCGCTGCTCGACGGCGTCGAGCAATCGCGTCTCAGTGACGCGCTCGGCGCGCTGCCGTCGGTCTGTTTCTCGCCCGCTGATGTGGCGCTCGTGGCGGGCGGCCCTGGCGAACGACGGCGCTTTCTCGACGTCGCGCTCGCGCTCACGAACGACGCGTACCTCGTCGCGCGCGTGTCGGTCTGGGAGCCCGCGCTCGCCGAGCACGGCGCGACGTTGGTGCAGGCACGACGGGCGTGGGTGATGGCACATGCGGAGCCGTTCGGTGCCCTGTGCGCGGCCATCGGCGAACCGTTGGCGGTGACGCTGCGCTATCAGGGCGCGGTCGGCGATGACGCCCCCGACACCGTCCGCGAGTCGCTGCTGCGCGCG
>JALOPN010000178.1 GCA_025453875.1 Gemmatimonadaceae bacterium
GCCACACCGCCGGAGCGGCGAACGCGGTGATCAACTTCCTGCAGTCCCACGAGATCAGGGGCCAGCGCTCGCAGCACGGCCGCCGTGCGCGGCAGGTCGATTCGGTCATCGACCCCGGCGCCGTGGCGGATGTTGTAGCTGACGACGGAGAGTGGTGTGGCCGGCGCCGGCCGGGTCGAGAGGTGACACCCGAGCAGCGCCATCGCCGCGGGCGCGACCCGGGCCAGGGCGGCGAGGCGCCCGACGGTCGGGATTCGGGATGACGAAGGCATAGGCGGCGCGTCGGCTGGCATGGGGGGCGACCTGCGCATGGAGGGGACCAACCGGACAGGAGCGGGCCGGTCCGGAACTTCGGGGACTCTATCGGCGGTTGACCTGATGCGCCATCTTCGTCGCGCGCTCCCCACGCAGGTCTCCCTCCGAGTCCGGTCGATGCCCCCGAGCCGACCGACTCACCCGCGCAGTTCCTTCCTCTCCCCTCTCCCAATCAGCGGAGGCAGGTCCCATGCGACACCCGTGGCTCAGCCGCGCGGTGCTCGTCGCGTTGATTGCCGTGGTGGTGCCCGATCGCGCTTCGGCGCAGGCGCGCGCACCCGGCGGAATCAGCGTGACGGTCACCGACGCGGGTACGCGTCAGCCCGTCGAGGCAGCGCGCGTCTTCCTCGCCGGCACCACGTTCGGCGGTCAGACGAACGCCGAAGGCAAGCTCACCTTGCGGCCGATCGCGCCCGGCACCTACACCGTGCGCGTGCTGCGCGTCGGGTATGCCGAGCGCACCGCGCCGGTGACCGTCGAATCGGGGGGGACGGCGACGGTCGCCGTCGCGCTCTCGGCGGTGAGTGTCAGCCTGCAGCAGGTGGTCACCACGGCGACGGGTGAGCAGCGGCGCAAGGAGATCGGCAATGCCACGGCGAACATCGACGTGAGCAAGGTCGTGGAGTCCGCGCCGGTGGCGAACCTGAACGACCTGCTCAACTCACGCGCACCTGGCGTGACGGTGACGAGTGGCACGCAGACGGGTACGGGCGCACGCATTCGTATTCGCGGCATCAACTCCGTGAGTCTGAACAACGAGCCGATCTGGATCATCGACGGCATTCGCATGACGAGCAACAATGCGAGTTTCTCGACGGCAACGGGCAGCGGCGGTGGCACCGGTGGCAACAGCCCGAGTCGTGTGGGCGATCTCAATCCCGAGGAAATCGAAAGCATCGAGATCGTGAAAGGCCCCTCGGCCGCGACGCTCTACGGCACCGATGCCGCGAACGGTGTGATTCTCGTGACGACGAAGCGAGGGCGCGCTGGTGCGGCGCGTTGGAACATCTACGCTGAAGGCGGCGCGGTTGCGGATCGCAACTGGTACCCCACCGCGTATTCGACGTGGGGCAAGCGCACCGACATCGCGAACTCGGTGTCGGCGCGTGGCTTCTGCAACCTGCAGCGCGTTGGCATCGGGCAGTGTACGCTCGATTCCGCCAGTGCCCTCAACATCTTCGACGAAGCCGATCTGACGCCGCTTTCCACGGGCAATCGCAGCCAGCTCGGCGTGCAGGTGCAGGGCGGCACGGAAACGCTGCGGTACTTCGTCTCTGCCGAGAACGAAACCGAGGTGGGCGTGCTGTCGCTCCCGCAGTTCGAGCGCGAGCGATTCGCCGAGCAGGGGCTGCCGATTCGCGAGTGGACCGATCGGCCGAACGCACTGGGGCGCCAGTCCATTCGCATGAACCTGAATGCGGCACTCAGTCCCAAGCTCGACGTGGCCATGAGCACCAACTTCGTGACCATTGATCAGCGCTACTCGCTGGAGTCGAATGCGACGGCTGGCCTCGGATCGCACGTCTTCGGCGGGCCGGGCACGCGCGACAACGGTGGAGTTTCCGGGCTGGACACGCCGCTCAACGGATACCGGGCGTGGACGCCGGGCTACATGTGGCAGGAAAAGACGGCGCAGTCCGTCAACCGATTCATCTGGTCGATGAACGCGAACTATCGACCGACGGGGTGGCTGTCGACGCGCGCCGCCATCGGCAACGACTGGACCGGTCGCACGGACGAAAACCTGCTGCAACGTGGTGAGGGCCCACCCCTCACAGCGACGACCCGTCTCGGATCACGCGGCATCAACCGGGTGAACATTCAGAACTTCACCGTCGACCTCGGAGCCACCGCGAACTACAACTGGCGGACATGGGCAGCGCTCAAGACGACCGTCGGTGCGCAGTACATCTCCTACGAGTTCTTCGGCGCCACCACCGGTTCGAACCAGCTCGCGCCAGGCGCACAGAACGTGGCGGCCGGTACGCAGCTGTCGGTTGGTGAGACGACCACCCTGCAGAAGACCTTTGGAGCGTTTGTCGAGCAGGCGCTTGCCATCAATGACCGGCTCTTTCTGACGGCGGCGGTCCGCAGTGACCAGAACTCCGCCTTCGGTACGAACTTCCAGAGCATCGTCTACCCGAAGTACTCGGCGTCGTGGATGCTGTCGGAGGAAGGCTTCTGGCGCGCGCCCTCGTGGGTGAACACCATGCGGCTGCGGTACGCGTACGGGCAGTCGGGCGTGCAGCCCGGTCCCAATGACGCGCTCCGCTTCTTCTCGTCGGGAACCACGAGCATCGAAGCGACGGACCAGCCCACGATCACGCAGGCCGCGCTCGGTAATCCCAACCTCAAGCCGGAGCGGTCCGCCGAGCACGAGATGGGCTTCGAGACCACGATGCTCGATTCACGTCTCTCGCTCGACTTCACGTACTACAGCAAGATCACGACGGACGCGCTCATCAGCGCCGTGCTGCCACCGTCGTTCGGGTCCGTCGCATCACAGCTCCGGAATCTCGGATCGGTCAAGAACGCTGGCGTGGAAGCCTCGATCACGGCGCAGCTGTTGCAGCGTGAACGGTTCGGTTGGGATGTCGTGGTGGCCGGTTCGGCGAACGAGAACAAGGTGGTGTCGCTCGGCGATACGCCACCGCAAATCGGCACGACGTCGCGCACGGTCGCCGGCTACCCGATTCAGGGACTCTGGGCGCGACCGATTACCGGATGGGAGGACAAGAACGGTGACGGCCTGCTGACGTGGTTCTCCGACCCGGCACGCAACGAAGTGTTCGTTGGCGATTCGGTGATCTTCCGCGGCTACCCCACGCCTCGCTACACGGCCACGGTCACGAGTGGCTGGGATCTGTTCACCCGTCGCGTGCGGGTGCAGACCATGTGGGATTATCGCGGGGGCAGCAAGTGGTACAACAACACCGAGCGCATCCGGTGCACTCGGCCGAACTGCAGCGGACGAATGAATCCGAATGCCTCCTTCGAGGATCAGGCCATGAACATCGCGGCGAATGAGCACGAAGCGCGCACGCTGGATGGCTTCCTGCAGTCGGGTGCCTTCGTGCGTCTGCGCGAAGCGTCGATCCAGTACACGTTCCCGGCTGCCTGGGCGCGTCGACTCTCCCGGGCGCAGTCGCTCAATGTCGTGCTCACCGGACGCAACCTTGGCCTCTGGACCAAGTACCGCGGCACCGACCCGGAATCCGGCTTCAACACCGCGCAGGGAACGGATGCGCCCAGCGAGTTCCAGACGATCGGACCGCCGAGCTACTTCGTCTTCCGCGTCAACATCGGCTTCTGAGGAGCGATCATGATCAACATCCAGTGGCATCGCGTCCGACAGGGCACTCGTGCAGGCGCCTTCGTCATGCTGGCACTCGCGGTCGGCTGCAGCGAGGCGAACGAACGCCTCCTCGGCGTCGTCGACCCCGACATCATCAACCCGTCCGACGCGGCGTCCGAAGAAGGGGCCACGGCCATCGCGAACGGCGTCGTGGGAACGTTCCGCAGCATCACTGGCGGAGGGGAGAGCACGTGGTTGTTCGGCGGCCTGCTGGCCGACGAGTGGTCCACGAGTTCGACGTTCATCCAGAACGATGAGACCGATCAGCGCACGATTCAGGAGTTCAACTCGTCCATCACGGGCATGCTGCGTCAGCTGTATCGGACGCGGACGCGCGCAGACGAGGCGATCGCGGCACTGACGGAATATCGACCGAGTGCGCGGGCACTCATCGCCGAGATGTACTTCGCGCGTGGCTTCGCGGAGCTGCAGCTCGCGAGTGACTTCTGCAACGGCATCCCGATCAGCAACGGCAACGCGTCGCCCCCGGAGCCGGGACCGCCGCGCTCGACGGCGGAGGTGTTCGCGCTGGCGGCGGCCTCGCTCGACTCCGCCATCGCCTTCGCGAACGGAACGGACGCGTCATCGGTCCGTGTCAATCAGGCTGCCCGCATTGCCCGCGCTCGCGTCGCGTTGGCCCAGGGGCAGTTCGCGCAGGCCGGCCAGCTCGTGACCGGCATTCCCACGTCGTTTCGCTATCAGCACACGTTCTCCCTCACCACGAGCACGAATACGCTCTGGGGACAGGGGCTGAGCTCACGGCGCTACAGCGTCGGCGACAGCATCGAGGGGAACGCGCGCAACATCCTCGTGCAGAACGCGATTCCGTTCGCCTCGGCGAGAGATCCGCGGCTGCCGGTCGTCATTCCGACGACAGG
>JALOPN010000409.1 GCA_025453875.1 Gemmatimonadaceae bacterium
CGCGGCACGGTGCGCCCCTCCAGCAGGAAGCGCCCGAGCAGCCGAAAACCGCGCAGCACCTCACCGTCACGCGAGCTGTAGGCAAGCACGGCGCCGGAGGTGGCCATGCAGACGAGAAGCGCCGCCGTTCCGGGGCGGGCACGCACGATCTGAGACATGGGGGAAAGCAATCGGTGGGGTGTAGCCACAACAAGGGCCACGGGACAGGTCGCGCACGCGCCCGTCAACACTTGCGACAGGCCCTGCGTTAACGCGCCGCTCGTCCCCGGCGTCTGTGCGAATGACGGGTGAGGCAGTCGCCCCACCCCCGGCCGCGACCGCGCACACCGCGTGGTCGTTCCCCTCCTGTCGTGTTTCCGTCGAGGTGCGCATGCATCCCCTGCCGAGTCGTCATCATTCCACGCGTTTGCACGTCCTCAACCGGCTGGCCTTCGGTCCACGGCCGGGCGATGTGCAGCGCGTGCGCACGATGGGCGTCGACGCGTGGATCGAACAGCAGCTTCACCCGGAGCGCATCGACGACGGCGCGACCGATCGGTGGCTCGGCCGGTTCCCGGTGCTCGCCATGTCGGGTGCAGAACTGCTCGACAAGTATCCGCCAGCCGGCGTGCAGTACGCGCGGCTCGCCGCGCAGTCGCGGGCGGCGGGCAATGGCAACGCACGACCGGAGCTCTCCGCCGCCGATTCGGCGGCCATCGCGCGCACCGCACGCGAAGGCGCGCGGCAGTTCGGCACGTTCCTCTCGGCGCGCGTCGGCCGCGCGGTCATGAGCGAGCGGCAGTTGCTCGAAGTGATGACCGATTTCTGGGCCAATCACTTCAGCGTCTTCAGCGGCAAGGGACAGCTGCGCTACGACGTGCCGTCGTACGAAGCGATGTTGCGCGAACACGCGCTCGGCAACTTCCGTACGCTGCTCGGCGCGGTCGCGAAGAGCCCGGCCATGCTGCAGTATCTCGATCAGGCACAGAGTGTCGCCGACAGCGGCCGCCGCACACTCGCCGAGCCGAGACTCGCGCGTGGCAATCAGCGCGGCGGCGCCCTCGCGAATCGTCCCGGTGCACGCGCGCGCATGGAACAGATCACCGTGGGCGACCTGCTCGACCGTAATCAACTGCCCGCGCAGCAGCGCGAACGTCTCATGGCGTTGCCACCCGCGCAGATGGCCCGCATCCGTTCGATGACGCTGGCCGAGGCGCAGGAGTACCTGCAGACGCTCGCCAACAACCCGCGGCGTCCGCGCGGCATCAACGAGAACTATGCGCGTGAACTCATGGAGCTGCACACGCTCGGCGTGACGTGCGCGCGGCACCAACGCCGAGGGTGGCTTCGTCTTCCGCCCCGAAGTGCACGACGCCGAAGCGAAGACGATCCTCGGCGAGGCGTTTCCGGCGGGCCGCGGTCTCGATGAAGGTGAGCGCGTGCTGGATCTGCTCGCGGCACACCCCAGCACCGCGCGATTCATCGCGACGAAGCTCGTGCGTCGTTTCGTGAGCGACGAACCGCCGGCCGATCTCGTCGATCGAGCGGCGGCAACCTTCACGCGCACCAAGGGCGACATCCGCGAAGTGCTGCGCACCATCATCACCAGTGACGCCTTCTTCGCCGACGCCGCATTCCGCAGCAAGGTGAAGACGCCGTTCGAGCTGGTGGTGAGCGCATCGCGCGCGCTTGGTGGCACGGCGGACGAAACGCCGCTCAGCTCATTGATCGTCGCCCGCCTGGGGCAGCCCATCTACGGTCGCCAGACCCCGGACGGCTGGCCTGACGTCGCCGACGAATGGATCAACACCGGCGCGATCCTCAACCGCATGAACTTCGGGCTCCTCGACGGACGCCCAGGTGGACGGCGTCGTGCGCGCGCTCTTCGGCGGCATCGTGTCCATCGAAACGCGTGGTGTTCTCAGCACGGGTGAGAACCCGCTGCTCAAGCAGGCCGGCGGCGCGAGCGATTCGCTCTTCCGCGACAGCGACGATGATGACGACGCCTCGATGGGCATGACGCCACCGACGGGCGCACCGCGTCGTGCGCCGAACGGTGGTGGCCGACGCGCGCTTGACCGGCGCGACGCCATGGCCGCGCTCCCCGAACTGACCGGCTTCCCGAAGCTCGTGGGCCTCGCCATCGGCGCGCCCGAGTTCCAGCGTCGCTGACCCACGCACCCGGAGATTCACTCATGCAACGTCGTGTCTTTCTCAAGTCGGGCGCGCTCGCGCTCGTGACGATGGGGCTCTCGCCGTCGTTCCTGCAGCGCACGGTGCTCGGCATGTCGCTGCCCAAGGCGGCGCGTGGCAAGACGCTCATCTGCCTCTTCCAGCGCGGTGCCGCCGACGCGCTCAACGTCGTCGTGCCGTTCGGCGAGAAGGCGTACTACACCGCGCGTCCGCAACTCGCGGTCGCGGCACCGACGCGCGCCGCCGGCGCCAACGCGGCGATCGAGCTCGACGGCTTCTTCGGACTGCATCCCTCGCTCGCGCCGTTCAAGCCGCTGTACGATCGTGGGCTCCTCGTGCCCGTGCACGCCGTCGGCAGCCCGAGTGCGACCCGCTCGCACTTCGACGCCCAGGACTACATGGAGAGCGGTACGCCCGACAACAAGGGCACGCGCGATGGTTGGCTCAACCGT
>JALOPN010000179.1 GCA_025453875.1 Gemmatimonadaceae bacterium
CCGCACACCATCGATCTCGCGCAGATCCGACGGGGCGGCGAGATAGCGCGCTTCGAGCTGCGCACGATCACGATCGGGGGTGTAGAGAGCGGCGCCCGTGATCAGGGTGACCACGGGAGCGAGCAGCAGCAGGACACGACGTCGCGATGGCATCCGGAAACAACGCGTAACCACGTGCTGCGGTGCCGAGTTGACCACGCGCGTGGTATGTGGTCGATTTCACCACATGTCCGCCGCTCATGACGTCTCGCTCTCGCCGTACGCGCCTGTCGGCCGCGTACTCGTTGTGGCGGCCACGACACGCGAACTGGCACCTTCTCACGGTTGGCACGTCGTGCGCTGTGGTGTCGGGCCGGTGGATGCGGCCGTTGCCACCTCGGCCGCGCTGGCCACCGCCCCGCGCGCGTGGCGAGCCGTGCTGCACATCGGCATCGCGGGCGCGCGCGAGCGCGCGAAGCTTCCGCTCGGCACCGTCGTGCTCGGCGACGCGTCACACTACGACGATCTGGGTGTGCCCGAACAGTTCGCCCCGCGTGTGGCGCATCCCGATGCCGGTCTGCTCGCGGCAGCGCGGCAGGCGCTGCCGGACGCGACCGTGCAGCCGATCGCGACCACGGCACGCGTTGGTGGCAGCCACAGTGCGCTCATCGAGGCGATGGAAGGGTTTGCCGTGCTGCGCGCGGCCGAGCGCGCCGGCGTGCCGGCACTCGAAGTGCGCGTGATCTCGAACCTGATCGAGGAACAGGACCGCTCGCGCTGGGCGTTCGACCACGCGTTCGCGCGCGTTCTGGCCATCACGCCCACGCTTGTGGCCGCGCTCGCGCACGCCATGGCGTCCACTGATTGATCATCGCTCACCATGCGCACGCTCACCTTCGGCTACTCGCCGTGCCCGAACGACACCTTTGCCTTCCACGCGCTGACGCACGGGCTGGTGGACGCGCCGTTTCGTGTGGAACCGGTCCTGCTCGACATCGAGGAGCTCAACCGTCGCGCGCGTGACGGCGCGTTTTACCTCACGAAGTTGAGCGTCGGGGCGTTTGCGAGCGTCGGGGATCGCTATCGGTTGTTGCGGAGCGGCGCAGCACTCGGTCAGGGCGTCGGCCCGCTGGTGGTGGCGCGCACACCCATGACGCTCGCCGACGCCGTGCGTGGGCGACTCGGCATTCCCGGGATCGACACAACGGCCTATCGCCTGCTGCGGCTCGCGGCGCCGCCGACGGGAGAGATCGTCGAGCTGCGCTACGATCGCATCCTGCGGGCCGTCGTGAACGGCGACCTCGATGCCGGACTCGTCATTCACGAGAGTCGCTTCACCTACGCCGAGCATGGGCTTGTGCGCGTGGCCGATCTCGGCGATTGGTGGGAGCAGGACACCGGATTGCCCGTCCCGTTGGCCGGCATCTGCGCGCGTTCAGACCTCGATGCGGAAACGATTGCGATGGCCGAGGCGGCCATTCGTGCCTCGGTGCAGTATGCATTCGATCATCCGAACGCGAGTCGTGCCTACGTCCGCGCGCACGCTCAGGAAATGAGCGACGCGGTATGTGATGCGCACATTGCGCTGTATGTGAACCGGTTTTCACTCGATGTGGGTGACGATGGACACGCGGCCATCGCGCGCCTTGTCGGCGCGCATGTGGGCGCCGCGTCGCGATCGGCGGCAGACTGATGGGTGCTCGTACGTCACATCAGCGTGTGGCGGTGGTGGGGGCAGGGCTCGCCGGATTGATGGCGGCGCGCACGCTCCAGCAGTCCCGAGACGTTCGTGTGACCGTGTTCGAAAAGTCGCGTGCACCCGGAGGTCGCGCCGCCACGCGCCGTGATGGTGCGCGCACATTCGATCATGGCGCGCAGTACTTCACGCACCGCGATGCGCGCCTTGCCGACGACATGGTCGCCTGGCGCGAGGCCGGCGTGATTGCGCCATGGAATGCGCGCGTTGCCGCACGCGACAACGGTACATGGCGCGCGGCGAACGACGCGGAAACGCGGTGGGTTGCCGTACCGGGGATGCGTTCGCTGGGCGAGCATCTCGCGCAGGGTGTGGATGTGCGTTACGCCGACACGGTGTCCGCGCTCCGCGCTGATGCCGAGCGCTGGTGGCTCCACACGAGCGACGCACAGGAGCACGGTCCGTTCGATCATGTGTTGCTCGCCATGCCGGCACCGCAGTCGCACACGTTGCTCGCCGCGCATGCGCCGGATTTTCTCTCCCATGTGACGGCGACCGCGATGCAGCCCTGTATCGCGGCGCTGGTCGAACTGGCGGCCGCGCCCGCCGTGTCGTGGGATGCGGCCTTCGTGAACGACGATGCCGTACTGGCATGGGTCGCACGCAACGCCAGCAAGCCGTCGCGTGGTACGGCCGAGTGCTGGGTGCTGCACGCGCGAGCCGACTGGAGTGTGGCACAGCTCGAGGCGGAGCCAGCGTCGCTCGTGGCTCCGATGCTGGATGCGTTCAACCAGCTGCTCGACGCGCGTGTCGACGTGGTGCACGCCGTGGCCCATCGCTGGCGCTATGCGATCCCGGCGCCGGTCGCGGCCGACGCGCCGCTCGCGCACTACGATGCCGCGTCGGCACTCGGTGCGGCCGGCGATTGGTGTGCCGGTGGACGCGTCGAGGGCGCGCTCCTGAGCGGGCGTGCACTCGCCGAGCAGCTGCTCGCTAGCCTTGTGCGTCGCTGAAGAGCGCCGCGATCTCGTCGGCGCGCCGTGGCCGCACGACACGTCCGCGTTCGACGCCGTCGCGCATGAGCACCAGCGTCGGCCACAGCTTCACACCAAAGCTTCGACCGAGCGCGCGCCCAGCGCCGTCCTCGATCTTGAGATGCGTCGCCTCGTGCGTGTCGAGTACCTGCCTCAGCGCCGGTTGTGCGGCTACGCAGAACCCGCAATCGGGCGCACCGAACTCCAGCAGGACCGCACCCGGCGTCGCGTCCACATCGGCGCGCGCGGGTTCGGCCGCGAGATAGTCACGAGTGTAGGGCATGGCTGCATGCTAGCGTGACGCACGCGAGCTGGCCAGCGGGATAGCTTACCTGTGAGCCCGCGATCGTGCGTCTCCATCTCCCGCCTGCCGCCGTGATCCGCTTCTCCGATCTTCGTTCACGCTACCGCGACGATACGCTCTCCGGCGGCCCCGGCGCGACGCCCGCGTTGACGCGTGCGCTCGAGCGCATCGGATGGCGCGCCGTGCGTGAACCGACCCCCGAAGAGCTGGCGTCGTATCTCGTGCTCCTGCTCGATGACTGCGTGCACGGCCACGCGGACGTGTCCGCGCTGTCGCTCGCCATGGCGCGCGCGCTGCGCGACACCGGTCCCCTGCTGGATGGTGGCCTGCCGCCGGTGGAAGCGTATCTGCCGGCTGCTGACGAGCTCCTGCAGTGGTACGTGCGCGATGACGGGGTACCGCTCCCGCGCCACGAACCCTCGATGCTGCCGCTCAACGACGTCTGAAGGGACGCGCGAGATCGAGCCACACCATGCGGTGATCACTCGCGCGACGCGCTCGGGCCTCGCCGGCCGAATCGTCGGCGACGGTAGGCCACACCACGCCACCATCGAGCAGCTGCAGCGCGTTTGCCGGCAGCACGTAGTCGATGCGGAGGCTGTCGCGAAAGAACGCCGTCGGGCGTCCACGGTGCACGGAGGGATCGGCGACGCGCGGGTGCTGCAGCAGCTGCTGCACGGCGCGCACGCCGTCGTAGGTGGTGTCGGCGATGAGCGGGTCGGCGTTGAGATCACCCGCGATGACGAACATCGCGGTCGTCGCGAGTCCACCGGTGATCCCGCGATCGTCGCGGAGCGCCGTGTTGCCGTCGAGGTAGTGCCGCCAGAGCCCGATCTCGTCGAAGTTGCGTCGACCGTTGCGATCTTCGGGACCATCAAAGCCCGGCGGTGTGGGATGGCTCGCGAGCAGGTGCAGGGTGTCGGCCCCGATCACGATGGGCACATCCCAGTGCGACTTGCTCGAGAGGCGCACCAGCGGACGCACGGAGTCGGGGAACCACCCGGCTGGCAGGTGCGCGTCGGGCAGCGCGTCCCACGGCAACAACCGGAACGTGCGCACGCCCGCCGTGTCGATCGGATAGCGTGACACGATCGCCATGCCGTACTGACCGGGATACGTACCGTATCCCCAACTGTCGTCGCCGTGCGCGCGCGTGCCGAGGTCGGCCGATGTCGCGGTGATGCCGTCGCGGTTGAGATCGAACCCCGACAGTTCACCGGTGTTCGTGGGCGCGGCGTAGACGTAGGGGTAGTCGATGGCGGCTGGTCCCACCGCGAGCAGCTCTCGCACGAGACGTCGTGCGACGCGCGCGGGATCATCGGGCGGCGCATCGATCTCGTTGAGCAGCAGGATGTCGGGACGGATCGTCTGGATGATCTCGGCGGCGGCCACAAGTTGCGTGTCCGCCAGCGTACCGTCGGCGGCGCGCGCGTTCAGCTTCGCGTCGCCGAGCTCGAAGATGTTGAACGTGGCGACGCGCACCGGCGCTGTCGTGGTGCTGTCGGTATCCGTCGCGTCGG
>JALOPN010000180.1 GCA_025453875.1 Gemmatimonadaceae bacterium
GTGACCACGACTTCACCGGGTACCGCGGGCCCGCGACGGCGTTCGAACAGATACGGATACGCCGGCATGATCGACCCCGGCGAATATGCACGCGGTTGATAGAGATGGCCGAGATGCCAGTCCCGACTCGGCTGTCGCACCGCAATGTTGAACAGGTCGGGGCCGGTGCGCATGGTGCCGAGCAGGTGCGGACGATCGTACACGTAGTCGCCCGGCACCGAGGGGCGTCCCCAACCGCGCGCCATGTCGGGCGCGACGCTCGGGTCGCGTGGCTGCTGCGAGTGACAGTAAATGCAGCCGTTGGCGATGTAGGACTGTCGTCCGCGTAACTCGGCCTCGGTGTACGGCTCGAGTCCGGCGGGCGCTTCCACACCGTGCAGCGTGAAGTACGGCAGCACCACGAGGGCGCCCGTCGCGAACGCGATGATGGCGAGGGCACCGAGCGCGAGCTTGAAGACGCCTACTTCCCCGTGACGCCCTGTCATGCGGGCTCCGGCGTGGTGGCCATCACGGACCGCGGCGTCAAGCGATCGGGACGTCGCAGCAGCGTCGCTCCTTCACGTCGTGTCCCGCGACGCAGCATCATCGCCGCGAAGTGCACGGCAAAGACGAGATGGCCCAGCGTCATGAGCCCACCGCCGACGGAGCGCGAAATGAGGTACGGACGGGTGACCGTTACCGAGTCCATGAAGGGGCGCGCCGCATCGAGCATGCGCATCCCCTGCAGCCAGCCCCCGATGCTCAATCCCACGAAGTAGACGGCAAAGCCGCCCACGACGAGCCAGAAGTGCCACGCGATGAGTCGGCGGTACGGCCACTCCCAGTCAAGCACGCGTGGCATGACGAAGTACATGGCGCCGAACATCACGAGCGAGAAGAACCCGTACAGTCCGAGATGCGCGTGCGCCACGGTGAAGTGCGTGAAGTGCGTCGTGGTGTTCACCACGCGCAGCGACTGCATGCTCCCCTGAATCGACGCGAGCGTGTACATCATGCCGCCGAGCACGATGAAGCGCAGCGTGGGGGAGTGACGCATGGCCGAGAGGTGTCCGTGCGCCGTGCGATGCTGGTTGATGCCGACCGCGACGACGGGCACGATCATCATCATGCTCTGCACGATGGAGAGCGTGACGAGCCACCCCGGCACGGGTCCGCCGATGAGGTGATGTCCGCCCACCTGACTGTAGAAGAACGCGAGCGTCCAGAAGCCGACGAGCGAGAGATGGTACGAGTGGATCGGCTTGCCGAGCACCTTGGGCAGGAAGTAGTAGATCGCGGCGAGACCGAGCGGCGTGAACCAGAGGCCGAGCACGTTGTGGCCGAACCACCAGTTCATGGCCGCCTGCTGCACGCCGAAGTGGATGCCGGGCCACTTGGCCACGATGAGCAGGATGGGCAGCCACAGCAGGCCGGCGCTGATGTACCAGACGGACACGTACAGATGCGGCACACGCCGCTGCGCGAGCGTGCGCAGCAGCGCGACGCCCACGAGGGTGCCGCCCACGAAGAGCGGCACGTCCACCTGCCACGGAAACTCGAGCCACTCGAGTCCCGCGCTCTGGCCGAGCAGGATGGCCGCGATGCCGCCCGTCGTGCCCGCGAACCAGAGGGCCACGCCGGCGGCGGCAGTGCGGCTGCCCACGAGCGGTGTGCGCAGGAGGCGCGGATACAGCCAGATGGCGATGCCGAGCCCGGCGAGTGAGCACCAGCCGTAGGCCACCGCGTTGAGATGCGCGGGACGAATGCGGCCAAACGTGAGCCAGGGCTGCTCCACCCACCAATCGGGAGCGTGCAGCTTGATGGACGCGATGAGGCCGAACGCCGACGCGATGACCAGCCACAGCACGGCGCCGCCCAGGGCGAGCAGCACGGGCAGGCGGCTCGAGGCATCGAGGTGGGCGCGTTCGTCGGCCTCCTCCGGGGTGAGGACGGAGAACTCACCTGTATGTCCGGTGCGATTCATCACGTCCTGCAGCCCTTCCTCGGCGGCTGCGGTGCCGGCGGCGGGATCCTCGACGAGTCCGACTTCGCGCTGCGCAAAGATCACCCGTCCGGCGCCTTCCCCCGAGCCGAAGAGGCCACGCGACATCGACCACAGGAACAGGCCGAGCGCGGCGAGCGAGCCGAGAAAGGTGATCAGAAGAACGCCAACCGAGTACTGCATGCCCTTCGCTCCTGCGCACCAGCGGCTTCAGAATGATGGGTCACCGGCAGCCTGCCGACCGACCCTGCGGTCGACTCGAGGTGCGCCGCGGCGCTGAGTGGTCCGCGGGACCCACACACCGTCACTATCCTTCGACGACGCTTCGGCACGTCGGTTTTGTTCCCGGCCGTGAGACGGCGTCGGTTGCGTCGTGACGCGGCGCGTCTGCCGCGAACGCGGCGATCTGATCATCAACACCTATTGATTGGCACATGCGCATTCTGCTGGCCACGATTGGCACGCGTGGCGATGTGCAACCGTATCTTGCGCTCGCGGTGGGTCTCGCGACCGCTGGTCATCAGGTCGCCATTGCGACCTGTGAACGGTACGCGCCATGGATCAGCCGCTTCGGCATCACGCCGTTGGCGCTCGATGACAGTCTGCTCACGCTGCTCGAATCACCGGCAGGTCGCCTGCTGATCGGTCAGCTCGACAGCGTGTGGGGCGGCGTTACGGCGGCGGCTTCGGTTCTGCGCGACGTACGACCGATGAATGAACGTCTCGTGGCCGATGCCTGGGCTGCGAGTGAAGCGTGGCAGCCCGATGTGATCGTGTATCACCCGAAGCTCTTCTGCATGCCCGCAATCGCGGCGCGACGTGGCGTGCAGGCCGTGCTGGCGCCATTGGTGCCGATGCAAGTACCCACGGGGGATGCTCCTTTTTGGGGGATGCCAAGGATTCCGCTTGGGCGCGCCTATAATCGCGCGACGTGGCACGTCGTGGAGGCGCTCACCCAACTCGGCACTCGCGGCTACCTGCGACGTTGGCGGGAGCAGTACGATCGCGACGGTCGCTCACGCGAGAGTTCACCGAGTCGTGTGCGGCGCGGTGTGCCAGTCACCGTGCTGCACGGTTACGGTGACGCCGTCTCGCCACGGCCCAGCGATTGGCCTGCGCACGCCCACGTGAGCGGCTACTGGTTTCTCAACGACGCCGTCGGCAGCGATGGGTCAGCGTGGCAACCGTCACCAGCGCTCCTGCGGTTTCTCGAGCGTGGGCCAGCGCCGGTGTACATCGGCTTCGGCAGCATGGCCGGCGCGAATCCGACGGCGACGACGCAGTTGATCCTGCGTGCTGTCTCGCGCGCCGGTGTGCGCGCGGTGATCGCCCGGGGCTGGGGCGGTCTCGTGCCGCACGACACGCTCCCGGATGCGGTGTTCGTGGTCGATGAAGCACCGCATGCCTGGTTGTTCTCCCGCATGGCGGCGGTGGTGCATCACGGGGGGGCTGGTACGACGGCCGCCGGTTTGCGGGCGGGGTGTCCCACGCTCATCTGCCCGTTCGGGCTGGATCAACCTTTCTGGGGTGCTCGCATCGCCGCACTCGGTGCAGGTCCCGCGCCGCTGCCGCAGAAGCGGATGACGGCGGACCTGCTGGCCGATTCGCTCACGATGCTTGTGGCGCACACGGCGTACCGAACGACCGCGAGACGCATCGCGAGTGCAATCGGCGACGTCGACGGCGTCGAAACAGGGGTGCGGATCATCGAAGCGCTGCACACTACCGTGTCACGTGAGTCTGCCTCGTCGCGTTCCGCGTGATTTCCCCCTCAGAAACCCGCGTTGCCCAGCAGACGGAACGAGTCGAGACGCGGGTTCACGATTGTGTTGTAGATCGATCCGAAGGTGTAGCTCACCCCGACGAACGTGAAATACTGATAGCCGGTGGCCAGGGCGCGTTGCCGGACCAGGATCTCCTCGTTGGTCAGGCGCTCGCCCGGGAGGTAGATCTGATCGCGCACGCGCGAGTACCGTCCGTCGACCGTGAGGGAGAGTCCCTTGACAAGTTGCAGACGCACTGACCCGCCCACGGAGAGCTCGGTGCGGGCGAGGTCGTGCAGGAACTGCGACCCACGCGCGGAGAGATCGAGGCTGCCCCACTTCTGTCGCACGTTCGTGGCCAGCGTGAGCACATGGCTTGGTCGTGCTTCCTGTACCTCACCGAAGACCGTGCGCTGCTGATAGTCGAAGCGATTGTAGGCGAGGGCGTAACTCGCCGTGAACTGACGGCGCGTAGCGTCGGCCCACGGATACAGGTTGGCCTCCACGACCGGTCCAGCGCGCAGGGCGAGATCGGTGTTGAGGAAGTCGCTGCGACGCGAGTGTCGTGAAGCGTTGCTGTTGTTCGCCGCTCAGAAATGCGTTGGCGCTGGTCTCGAAGGTCCAGAAGTTCCACGGATCGCGCACGGTGGCTGGCGTGGCCTGTTCGCCGGCCGGCTTCGCATAACTCAACGTGAAGCGTGGGGCGAGCGGCGTACGCTGCGCGTACCGATAGAGACCACGCAGAAACACGGCCGACAGGGCACGCTCGCGCCCGATGAAGGCCACGGTCCATTCCGTTCCACCACTGCCGGTGGCAAGTGTGGTGACGAGCAGCTGGACATCGGCAAAGAGCCGGTCGCGGGTCCAGTTGGCGAACGGCAGGTCGACCACGAAAAAATCGAGGGCGCAGCCGGTCTGGAATCCTGGACAGTCGAGGAAGACACGCAGTGCGTCGGCGCGACTGGTGCTATCCGTACGCGGTGTCGGCGCGGGCTGTGCGCCGAGTGGCGCGGTGAACGCCAACAGCAGCGCGAGCGCAGCGCGCCAGCGGCAGAACGGGCGAGGCATGAGGGACGGGTGGAAGGGTGCGGCGTCGCAGATCCGACGATCAGACACCGGTCCACCGGGTTGGGTTGCAGACAGCAGCTCCGTTCGCGTCACTCCCCGCGAAACCGCAATCCCTTCGCGTTCAACGCGTCCGCGAGGATCGTGAGCGCCTTCGTGCCCATGCCGTGCAGGAGCGCGAGGTCAGCGCGCGAGTGCGCCACGAGGTCGGCCAGCGACCGGACGCCATGACGATGCAGCGCACGGAGCGCCGGCCCGGACACGCCAGGCGGGAAGGCGTCCTGATTGGGGTGGGTGACAGCTCGCGAGTTGGCCATGGCGTGATCAAAGCGCGCAAACGCCTCGGGCGCGAGGGGGAACGTGAAACGCCCCGCCGATCGGTCATCGATCGACGGGGCGTGCACACGGCGCGCGGTGCTCCGAGCCTCCGGGTGGGAAGCCCCCCCCTAGTTGCTCACCCGCTTCCGCTTCTGCTCTTCCTCGCGCTGCATCCGACGCACTTCCCGGATCGCTTCCTCGAGTTCGCGGTCGATGCCCTTGAGGTTGTCCATGGGGCTGTTCCGCACCCACACGTCGGGCTCGACGCCGTAGTTCTCGAGGTTGATGCCCCAGTTGTTCGGCTTGGTCGGATCGAACGTGGCCACCAGCGAGCCCGGGGTGCGGATGCTGCCGCCGTGCAGCAGCGCATAGCTCCCGGTGGCGATCACGGCGGCGGCGGTCGGATTGCCGACCACGCGACCGAGCCCGAGGTCCTTGAACGCCTGCGGTGTGACCTCGGAATCCGACCCCGAGCGCTGATTGATGAGCATCACCTTGGGCCCGTCGATGAGCTGCCGCGGACGACG
>JALOPN010000181.1 GCA_025453875.1 Gemmatimonadaceae bacterium
GTGTCCTCGGCCCCGCCTGCGTGAGCGCTTCGCTCGTCCTGATCATCATCGTCGCGACGGCGTACCTCGCGACCCACCTCCTGTACGAGTGGCTGGCCAAGCGCCTGCTGATCGTGTCGGGGGCGGAGTACCTCGTGCTGGGCATTCTGCTCGGTCCGCAGGTCTCCGGGGTGATCCCGCAGGAGGCGGCCGAGAGCTTCGGGCCCATCATCGTGCTCGGCATTGGCTGGATCGGGCTCACCGTGGGGATGCAGTTCTACCTGCCGCGGCTGGTGCGCATCACGGGGCTCACCTTCCGGCTCGCCGTGGTCGAGTCGCTGCTCACCCTTGGCCTGGTGACGGCGGCGCTCTGGTGGGCGTTCCCCGCGCTCGGGCTCACGTCGGAGTTCTGGGCCATCGTGCCGGCGCTCGCGCTCGGCGCTATCGCGGTGGCGTCCACACCGGCCGGCCTCGACATCGCGTTGCGCGATCGGCAACGACGGGTGCCGGTGGTGAATCAGCTCGAGACCTCGCTCGGTGTGAACGCGTTTGTCGCGGTGCTCACCGTGGGAATTCTCTTCGCATGGGTGCACCGTGCGCCGGTGAATGCCACGCGGCCGCCGACACCGACGGAGTGGGCTGTCATCACGGCGGGCATCGGGGTGCTGGGCGGCACGCTCTTTCACCTGTTTCTGGGGGAGGAGCGCAACGTCGATCGACTGGTTGTATCACTGGCGGGCGCGGTCATTCTCGCGAGTGGCACCGCGGCATATCTCAACGTGTCGCCGGTGTTCGCCACGCTCGTGGTGGGCATCGTGCTGGTGAACACGAGTCGCGGTCGCGCCGAGCTGCGCACCGTGCTCGCGAGCGCGGAGCGCCCGTTCTACTACGTGCTGCTGCTGCTCGCGGGCTTGTCGTGGCGTCCCACGACGTCGTGGACGGTGATTGCGGTACTGTTGCTGTATCTGCTCACGCGCACGGCCACGAAGGTGTGGGGCACGCGGCTGAGCACGCGCTGGAACGCGGCCACGCCGCAGTTGGGCCCCGAATGGGGGAAAGCGCTCATCGGACAGGGTCGACTCACGGTGGCGCTCGCGCTCGACTACGCGCGGCGTCCCGAGTTGCCGATTGGTGATGTCGTGTTCACGGCGGCGCTCGCGTCCGTGCTGCTCACGGAGTTCGCGGCGGCGCGGTTCGTGCGCGCGGCGCTCGCGCCCATCGTGGAGCCGCTGCGCGATCTGGCGCATCGGTTGCCGTGGGTGGATGAGGAGTCGACGGCGAGTACGACCGGTGTCCCCGCGGTCGCGTCGAATGGTGACACGGGCGAGTTCGTGGCGCCGGTGATCGACGAAGGCAGCACGACGCTGCACCTCGAGCCCGGCGCGTCGCGCGAGGAGCGTCGCTGATGCGTCGCGTGATTGTGCTCGCGCTGCTGTACCTGCTCATGCAGGCCGTGCTGCCGCTCGGCGAAGGGACGGCGCCGGCGCTCGTGCTGATGGCCTTCGGCTTTCTCATTCTCGGCGCGTACAGCGTGGGCGAGCTGGCCACCACGATCAAGTTGCCGAAAATCGTGGGGTATCTCGCGGCCGGTCTCGCGGTGGGGCCCGCCGCGCTCAACTTCGTGTCGGTGCCGGTGATGAATCAGCTCGCGCCGGTGAGCGAACTCGCGATCGCATTGATCGCGTTTCTCGCCGGCGCGGAGTTGCAGCTCGACGAAGTGCGCAAGCGCGGCGTGGTGCTCGTGAAGATGATGACCGCCGAGCTGTCGGTGTCGTTCATCGGCATCGCGACCGTGATTGCGTTGCTGCATCGGTTTCTGCCGTTCCTGAACGGTGCCCCGTGGACGGAGATTCTCGGGTTCTCGATTCTGTTCGCGTCGGTGGCGGTGGTGCATTCGCCCGCCGTGACGATGGCGCTGTTGAGCGAGAGCGGCGCGAAGGGCGTGGTGGCGCGCACGACGTTGGGCGTGGTGCTGCTCGCGGACGTCGCGGTCGTGCTGTCGTTTTCCGGTGCGCTCGCGTTGGCACGGGTGCTGGCGCCGCCCTCGGGTGGCGCGGCGGCGGGCAACTCGTTCCTCGTGCTGTGGGAGATCGGTGGCGCGGTGCTGGTGGGCGCGGTGCTCGGCGCGGTTGTCGCGCTCTACCTGCGCTTCATTCGGCGTGAGCTGTTCATCTTCGCGATTCTGGTGGCGTTCTTCGGGGCCCAGCTCGCCGCGCTCATTCACGTGGAGACGCTGCTCACCCTGCTGGTGGCGGGCTTCGTGGCCGAGAACTGGGGCGGCGGCGAAGGCGAGCATTTGCGACACGCCATGGAGCGCGCGGGTGCGCCCATCTTCGTGGTGTTCTTTGCGCTGGCGGGTGCAAAGATCAAACCGGAGGCGGTGTTGCAGCTCTGGCCGCTGGTGATTCCGATTGTGCTCGTTCGCGCGGCCGGCATCTGGGCGGGTACGCAGCTTGGTGCGTGGTGGGCCAAGGCGGAGCCCGAGGTCGCGAAGTACACCTGGATGGGGTTGATCAGTCAGGCCGGTGTCGCCATCGGTCTCTCGAGCGTGGTGGCCGCCGCCTATCCGGCGCGCGGTGAAGAGATGCGCTCGTTGTTCCTCGCGACCATCGCGATCAACGAGACGATCGGCCCCATTCTCTTCCGCATTTCATTGCTGCGATCGAAAGAAGCCACCCCGGAGAGCTTCCGGGGTGGCGGTGGGCACTGAGCGATGCGTTCGAGCTCAGGGGGCGTCGGAGGTGCCGCGTCGCAGCAAGAGCCACCCCACGACGCCGGCCACGAGTGATCCCGCGAGAATGCCAAGCTTGGCCGATTCGAGCGCGGCCCCTTCACCGAAGGCGAGCGCCGCGATGAAGAGCGCCATGGTGAAGCCGATGCCGCCGAGGGCACCCACGCCGATCACCTGATGCCACGTGGCACCAGTGGGCAGATCGGCGAGGCGCAGACGGACCGCGATCCACGAGAAGAGCGTGATGCCGAGCGGTTTGCCGATGAGCAGGCCGAAGAAGATGCCAAGCACGGCCGCGTTGCCGATGGCCGCGCCGAGATCGCTCGGCAGCGAGACACCCGCGTTGGCCAGCGCGAAGATGGGCATAATGCCGAACGCGACCACGCCGTGCAGCTTGTGTTCGAGTCGCAGGAGTGGCGACTGCGCGCGCTGCGCCGTGTCCTCGAGTGCGAAGATGGGCTCCTGATGGCGCTGCACGGTGCGGAACTCGGCGGGATCGTTCTCACAGGCCGCGTCGAACGCGGTGATGTGGGAGAGCGATTCGTGCAGGAACTGCTGTCCACTGATGCGCGTGCTGGCCGGAATCGTGAAGGCGAGCAGCACACCGGCGATGGTGGCGTGCACGCCGCTCTTGAGGAACGCCACCCACAGGATGGCACCGAGCAGGAAGTACGGAATCGACGAGCGCACACCGGCGCGATTGAGGCCGATGAGTGCGATCATGACGACGGCGGCGACGAGCAGCGCCATGGCCTGGATGGACGACGTGTAGAAGAGCGCGATGACGAGCACGGCGCCGATGTCGTCGACGATGGCGAGCGCGGCGAGAAACACCTTGAGGCTCGTTGGCACACGCGATCCGAGCAGCGCCGCGATGCCGAGGGCGAATGCGATGTCGGTGGCCATGGGCACGCCCCAGCCGCGCGACGCCTCCGTTCCGAGGGTGAGCGCGCTGAACACCAACGCCGGGACGACCATACCGCCGACCGCCGCGAAGAGCGGGAGCGCCGCCTGACGAACACTCGCGAGTTCGCCAACGAGCACTTCGCGCTTGATCTCGAGTCCCACCACGAAGAAGAACACGGCCATGAGGCCGTCGTTGATCCAGTGATGCAGCGATTCGGTCAGGCCGAAGCCTGGCGCGCCGATCGTGACCTTGGTTTCCCAGAGGTGGTGATAGCTCGCGCTCCAGGGTGAGTTGGCCCACACGAGTGCCAGGATCGCGTTGAACAGCAGCACGAGGCCACCCGATGCCTCGGCGTGCATGAACTGCTGGAAGGGCGCGAGGACGCGCTCCACCAGCGGCTCCGGCCGCTCGTCCGGCGGAACGATGGTTGGGAGGTCGATCGGCTGTCCGTCCGAGGCGGCTTCGGCGAGGCGCTCGAGGACGGGGGAAGTGACGGGGGTATCAGCGTGCACGGCACTCGAGGCAACGGGGGCCGGGGACGCGCGGACGCCCCCCGTCGCGCAGGACGGGGCACGCAGCGCACGAAGCGACAACACGATGGGTCGGGCCCAAGGGCACTACCCGGGGACCGGCGGAGCGTTCGCACCGGCACGGGGCACGACCGAAAGACTGGCGAGGCGCACTACTTTGGAACGGGCGGAACGCGCGGCTCGTCCAGCGGTACAGCTACCACACACTATACACGCAACGGGGGCCTCACGTGGAGAGTGCCCAGAGGACGCGAGGATGGGGCGGTGCCTGAGGTGACACGGGAGCATGAGACGGTCGACGGCGCTCCGGATTCCGGGGGGCCGC
>JALOPN010000182.1 GCA_025453875.1 Gemmatimonadaceae bacterium
TTCGAGATGCGCGGCCGCTCGTATCGCACCCGTCACCTCAAGGAGCGGCCGGACGAGGCGCCGGACGCCTGACTGACCTCGCCTCGGGTGTGCCAGAGTCTAGAGAAACACCGCGACAGAATTCAGAGAACTCACACTCGGCGCGAGGATGATCGTGACGTCGACGATCGTACCTGCCTTGATCACCAGCCCCTGCTCCTCGAACGGAGCCTTCAGCGCGTCGACGATCTCCGCGGTGAGGTGATGCCGCTTGAGCATATGTCAGAAGCACAGGATCGTTGATTGATCCGGCACCGCGTCGTCGCCCAGCTCGACTCGCGCGAACCGTCACATCGATCCCGAATCGTAGGGCAGCTTTCCTTGGCCTCCGCCTCCGAGAGGCCGAACCTCTGCTGCGGGCATTACACGCGCAGCATCGTGGCGAGTGGCAGCGGGTGGCGGCTCCGTCCCGCCGTTGGGCAATGCAGCGCGACGAGCGCCTCC
Organism: Gemmatimonadaceae bacterium; assembly: GCA_025453875.1. Classification (GTDB taxonomy): domain Bacteria; phylum Gemmatimonadota; class Gemmatimonadetes; order Gemmatimonadales; family Gemmatimonadaceae; genus JAABRT01. The sequence goes on from JALOPN010000182.1 coordinate 484, forward strand.
ACACGCGCCCACGGAAGGACCGCTTCCATCGCGTGAAGGAAGCGCTCACGTCGCGTGAAATTGCGCGCGCTGTCGTACACCACGTTCTCAACGTCCGCTGCTCGATCTCCCGGTCCTCAGACACATTGCTTCCGACCTGCCCACGGCGCGAGGCCAACATCACATGCGACAGGCGATCATCAATCCTCGTTCTGCAGCGTCTCCTCAAGTGGAATCCGACACGACGGGAACGCAACCTTCGATTATTGGCTGTCTGACTTGCGCGTCTGCATCGCACATGTCTTCAAACTCGGCGCCTCAGTAGACATCGCGACGATCCCGGGAACTGCTTCAACAAGGAGCTGTCCCAGCTTGTGCCCAACTACGACCGCAGCTCGCGAGCTATCCTACTGAACCGCTGCACTTGCGCTTCCTCACCGCCGACTCAGCACGATCCGTGGCGACCGGAGTCCGGCGCGACGGAAGGCTCGTTCCAGAGTCCTGCGATCGACGCCGCATGCGTTGCAGAGGCGCTTGACGTTCCATTTCTCCGGTGCCCGCAACGCTGCCCAGAGCCATGGTTGCCATTTCTGCGGCAACGCCTGAAACCCGTGAGCTACCTGCTGTGTCGCGGGAAGGCGCAACGGCGGCAACCGCATCGCGGCGGCACCGACCCGCACGAGCTCTACTGCGAAGCGCGCGCTTGCTATCTCGGCAGGCGCAACAATCCCAACCCGAGGCGCTAACTCGCTATTCAGAAGCATGGTGACGTCACCTGACACTGCCGGCTCCGCAACGAGTAGCACACCGTCCCAACCTGCCAGATACGCGAGGTGTGCCGAAGAAGCATCGGCAGGCGTCATCGAGAGCATGTACGTCCACTCAGCAATCAGCACGCTGGCGCGATCACCAAGAGAGTGCGGAATCGTCGCGTCCGCGTCTGCATAACCGCCGACGTTCGAAAGAGCACCCGTCGCACGTGCCCCCCATCCGCAAGACCCTGCGTGCAACGCCGCGATCTCTACGAGTCCCTCGATCAGGCGCTGCAGGATCACATCCGAGGCCAGCACCACGAATCCGACGTTGCTGTGAGCGACCACGACCTCTCGATACTCGACGACACTCAGCCGCTCCGCTTTTCGTCTCATGGTATCCTGCCTCGCACTTTCCCGAGATTGTTCGTGAGAACGAAGAATCTTGCAGGCAAGAGCGTCGTTTCACAATGAGTGTGCCTGAGCGGCCAGCAAGAGGTCGATCGGATGATGTTGATCGCAGATCGAGACCAAGACTCATCGACGTCGATCGTGGCGCCTCCGATATAGACGCGGCTACCGGCGCGACTGCACCGTCCGACGACGGAGCGCGCGACGCTCATGGCGCCCATCAGTTCTGCAACCAGATCACGAGCGTCCCGCAGGGTGCTTGGCCGCGCAAGTTGAATTCGGCCGGGAGAGACGCGACGGTGTAGTACTCAATTCCGGCGATCATTGATGCTTCGAGGCTACGAAGGTCGAAGAGCGGCATATTCGCATTGAGCGTATATCTCAATGCACCTTCGACAATCACGTTGAGAAAGCACGGACGTCGGCGTGAGATATCCCGCCCGGAGGCCGCGACGATCTTCCCCTCGAAGTCGAGCAATCGGACGCCCGGCACCCGGGCGCGAAGTATCGCGTCGAGCGAGCGCCCACGGCCTCGAAGCAGTTCTTCGCGGGTGATGAATCGCCCGAAGCCGGCGATCCTCCGAGCCTCAAACTCCCGCATCGCGAAGTTGCGCGGCACGTCGGGATCCTCCTGCTTGATGACGCTATCCAGCAGAGGCGCAAGCGGCTCCAAATCGACATCAAGGTCGAGCGCAGCCCGCGCGGAAAGAGGCACGCGCGCGCTCGCCGGGATGTATCCTACAGCGCGGACCAGTAGCGTGTATTCGCCGAAAGGTAACCCTCTCAGGTTGAACTGCCCGGAGGTATCGGTGCGCACCGAGAAGTCGTGCGGCGTCAGTACAAGCACGGCGTCGACGATCGGACGCCTCGTTGTGGCGTTCGATACACGCCCACGCAAGGTCGCCGCCTGCCCAGCCAGCGTTCGAGGCCAGTTGCAGGCGATGCCGAGCACTAGCAACATGCAGACGCGCGCGACGTCCAGAAAGCCTGAAGGTTCGATTCGCCGTCGCCGCGAGGCCGACAGGCTATCGGGACCGTTGAGCATGACGTTCGATGACCGAGTCCAATAGCGCAGCTGTCGGAAGATCTCTGTACAGCCGTCCATTCATGACCAGCGAGGGAGTGCCTTGCAGCCCGTTCTTCCTAGCCAAGCGCAGACCTTCAGCTATGCGAGGAAACTCAGCCGACGCATTCAGGCACGAGGTGATCGCGGCGGTATCGACGACACCCGCATCATGAGCGAACTGCGACCAGGGCTTTCGGCCGAGCGAGTCCTGCTGAGCGTACAGCCGGTCGAGCCACCGATCCAACTTCGCCGCTCTCGCGACGCACTCGGTCGCGCGGGCAGCTGGCAAGGCATGCTCATGGTAGTCGAGCGGGAAGGGAACGTAGAACACACGTAGCGAACTCCCGTGCCGGCTGATCGCAGGCTTCACCACACGCTCATGGTATCCGCGACAAGCTGGGCACTGGAAGTCCGCGAACAGAACGATCGTCGTGGTCGCGGAGGAGTCACCGGACACTGTGTGGCCTGCGTTCAGGGCTTCATCCCAATCCTCGAAGGGCACCGACGACACAGCGAGATCCGCGCCACCGCTGCCGCGGAAGAACGTGTTGTACGCGTAGCTTACGGAGACGCCGATGGCGCATAGAAGCAAGGCGCTGGTCAGCGCGGTTTCAAGTCGATGCTGCATGATTGCTCCAGCTGCCGGCTGTGGGTCGGCCAACGTGCATGAGGGGCCGCTAGCGAAGATCGAGGGCGCCGCTCCGCGCCGATGAGGCGCCTTCAAGACAACGACGCCTCACCGACGAGTTTGTGGCACCATTCACATCGCGTAGCAGTTGTAGTGCGATCGTCCAAACACAAAAGGTGGGCCGCATTCTCCACCGATGTCGGAGCACGTCGCGTAGGACGTGAAGCACCCTCGATCGACACACCATGTAATGATGTTGGAAGGACACAGATTGATGCATCCTTCGCAGGGCAGCTTGGTGGTCGCGGCAGCTTCTTCCGGGATCGCCATCGAACCGACGATCCCCATCACGATCACGCACAGTAACTGAATCCTTCGTTGCATTCCACGCATGAGACACCTCTGAGAAGAGCGTTGACCAGCCCTTGCGTCACACACGGTGCCCGGCTCGGAATGTCACCGAGCCCGCCAAAGTGGACTCGGCAAGTTCCGCCGGCGGCGTTTGGGCTTCACCGTGTCGCAAAGTTACGCTACCACCACCGAGTGCTTTGTGACACTCGCAGGTTGCGGCAGGTTTGCGGCGTGTCGGCTGCCCCTGAGAGGTTCCATCATTTCGAATGTGGCAGGCCAGTGCTCGCCGAACAGGCCACGGATCATCGCGTGTTCCGGCTGATGTGATCGTCACTTCGAGGCCTTCGCTGCGCACGGCATCGTCTGGACAGGGGATGCGGTCGGGATGAGAGACCTCAACGCCGGCCTGGTGGCGAGCCGGTGGGCATGGTGGCGCCCCCGCCCGGTGTCCCGCGACCGAGCAGCCGGCCCGCAGGCGTCGCAATCGCACTAGGTTGTACACCGCACACGCAAAGGTGAGCCGCCAGTCCACCAGCGCCGCGCCGATCTGCTCCAGTTTCCGCACCCCCGCCATCGTCCTCACCCGTCGAGACACCTCCTCGGTCCTTTTCCGCTTCCGCTGACTGACCGCCTAGGGAAACTCTGATCAGGTAGGAAACGCGGGCCGTGTGGAGAAGAGGTCCGTCAGCGGGCGCCGATTGGTGCGTGCCGGAGCGCGCGCACTGCTCGCGGCGCCCCGTTCCGGGGGCGGGATCGGCCGGTTTCGGCCGATCTCGGCGTTCGCGCCGACACTACGT
>JALOPN010000183.1 GCA_025453875.1 Gemmatimonadaceae bacterium
CTGCAGCAGGTAGGAGAGCGACGAATGCCCCGTGCCGAAATCGTCGATGGCCACGAGCGCTCCCTGCTCACGCATTGCCTGCAACACCGCGACGGTGAACTCGGGACGCTGCATCGCAAGCGACTCCGTGAGCTCCAGCTCGAGCCGGCCGCGGGGAACACCAGAGGCGGCAAGCACGCCGGCGAATCGGTCGACAATGACCGGGTCGAGCATCTGGCGCGATGACACGTTCACCGCCACGCGCAGATCGTGTCCGGCGGCCGCCCAGGCGCGCTGCCAGCGACACGCCTCTTCGAGCACCCACACACCGACATCGACGATCAGCCCCGTTTCCTCGAGCACCGGTACGAACTCGTACGGGGGCACGTGCCGCCCCGATGGGTCCGTCCAACGCAGCAGACATTCGACGCCGACCACGCGCCGCTGTCCGAGATCGTACTGCGGCTGGACCGCCAGTTCGAACGTACGATCGCGCAGGCCCGCTCGCAGCGCGCGCTCGATGGCGAGCGCATCGGATGCGGCCCGTGACGTGGTCGCGATCGGGCTCGGGACGCCCACGCGCAACCCCTCGGCGCGTGCGCGACGTTGTGCATCTTCGGCGAGTGCCGTGAGCACACCTTCATCGCTCGCCGCGTCCGGATAGCACGCCACGCCGCAGCTGAGCGAGAGTTCGGCGATCTGCGATTCGATCTCGTACGGGAGTTCCAGCGACTGCAGGATCGCGTCCAGCTGGAAGCGCGCGGTCCCCATCGAGGGCGCGAGCAGGCCCACGGCGAACTCGTCACCACCGACGCGTGCCACGGCCACCGCCGGGGCCTCGGCGCGTTGCAGCCGGCGACCGAGCTGTCGCAGCAAGCGATCGCCCTGGCGCTCACCGAGCGCATCGTTGTGTCGTTGAAAACGTGTGACATCGAGCCACGCGACCAGCAACACCTGCTCCGCCGCGCGCGCGTCGGCGAGCAATTCGCGCAGTCTGCCCATGAAGTGCCGACGATTGCCGAGTCCCGTCAGGTCATCGTGCAGCGCGAGGTACGTGGCCAGCTCCTCCGAGTGACGCTGGGCCGTGATGTCCTGCATCGCGCCGGAGACGATGTGGCGATCACGTCCCTGCGCGCCGAGTCCGCCCACCACGCGCACCAGGCGTTCCTGTCCATCCCAAACAAGCCGCATCTCGGTGGACAGGGGATCGCCGTTCTCGCGAACGGCCTGAATGAGGCGTCCGATCCGGTCACGATCGGCGTCGTGCACGAGTGGCAGGAAGGCACGAACGGACGTCGGTACCGGAACATCCAGCCCTTCAAGCGGCAGACGCGGATCCGACCACGTCACCGTGTCGTCCACCAGGTGCCACTCCCAGAACGCGAGGCGAGCGATACGCAGCGCGGTCGCCTGCCGGGCGCGGCTCTGGCGTACCTCCCGATTGAGACGGCCCGCACGCAGTGCGTACCGCACCCGCTGCAACAGGAGCCGCGGGTTGAGCGGCTTGCTCATGAAGTCGGTCGCGCGCACCCGGAAGGCGTGGTCGATGGCCTCGTAGTCGTCCGCCCCGGTCAGCATCACGATGGGGACGTCCTCGAGCGGATCGAGCGCACGAAGCTGGGCGCAGGTCTCGAACCCGTCGATGCCGGGCATCACGACATCCAGCAGGACCAGGTCGGGCGGCGCCTCGGCGAAGGCACGCACGGCGGCCTTACCATCGGCGGCCTGCACGACGTCATGGCCATCGCGACCGAGCAGGTGGGTCACGACGGTGCGGGCGGTCAGATCGTCATCGACGACCAGAATCCGCGCCGGAGGCGACGAGGGGCCGGAGGCGGGCGGCGCGGAGGTCGGACGAACCAGCGTGGTCACGGCAGCAGAGAACGCAGTGGCGAGAGAGGCGAGCAGAACGCAACCGAGGCGGGCAAGGGGCGGGCGGCGCTCCTTCAGGAGCAGTATCGGCAGCGACGGCGCCAGACTTGAGCCCCTCGCCAGGGAGACGGCGAGGTGCACGCGCGCGTCACGCGAGGCAATTATCCCTCATGAAGACTGTCGCCTCGCACCTCGCCAACTTTCTGGCCGCCCGCGACTCGTCGCGGCGCGAGTTCGCCGTCTTTCTGCGCTTCCTGCTGCTGCAGAGTGTGGTGGTGCTCGCGTTTGCCGGCGTCTTCCACTGGCTCATGGAGCGCGAGGGGCAGTCACACAGCTGGTTCACCGGCGTGTACTGGACGCTCACGGTGATGACCACACTCGGCTTCGGCGACATCACATTCCACAGCGACGCGGGCCGCATCTTCAGCGTGGTCGTGCTGATTTCCGGCGTCTTCATGCTGCTGATCGTGATGCCGTTCGTTTTCGTGCGGGCGGTGTACGAACCGTGGGTGGAGCAGCGTACCCGTGCGCGCATGCGGAGCGTGCGGCATGTGCCCGATGACGTGCGCGATCATGTGCTCATCGCCAGCAACGACCCGATTGCCTTCGCGCTCGTGCGTCGCCTCGAACTTGCCGGCGTGCCGGCGTGGATCATCGAACCCGACGAGGAGATTGCGCTTCGTCTGCGCGACGCCGGCCTCCCCGTGATCGCGGGCGACATGGAGGATGTCGACACGTACGACGCGGCACACGTGCAGCACGCGCGCCTCGTCTTCGCCAACAGTCGCGATCAGGAGAACTCGAACATCGTGCTCACGGTCCGGGAGCGGAATCCGACCGTCCCGATCGTCGCGCTGGTGGAGTCCGAGGAATCGATCGATGTGCTCGAGCTGTCGGGTGCGAGCCACGTGCTGCCGCTCACGCGCCAACTGGGAGAACATCTCGCCAATCGGGTGAGTGCGGGCCTCACGCACGCGAACGTCATCGGCCACGTGCACGGGCTGCAGTTGGCCGAGTTCCCCGTCGCCGGCTCACCGTTCGAGGGCAAGGCGATCCGGGGTCTGGCGCTGCGAGAGGAGCTCGGCGTGTCGGTGGTGGGGGTGTGGCGGAACGGGCGCCTGATGCCGGCACGACCCGATTTTCCGCTGTCGCCGAGTTGTGTCCCCGTGGTGATCGGCACCCCCGAGCAGGTGGCCGAACTCGACGAAGTGCTCGTGATCTACAACCACAATCCGCATCCGGTCATCGTGCTCGGCGGGGGCAAGGTCGGCCGGGCCGCTGCACGCGCGCTGCGCGAGCGTGGAGTGCGGGTGCACATGGTGGAGAAGTCGCCGTCGTTCGCGGCCCGCGCCGACGGCCTCGTCGACAAGCTCATCGTGGGCGACGCCGCCGATCGTGACGTGCTCGAGAACGCCGGCATCGCAGAGGCGCCGAGCATCCTGCTCACCACGCACGATGACGCGATGAACATCTACCTCACGGTGTACTGTCGTCGGCTCAATCCGAACGCGCGCATTCTCACGCGTGTCACGCACGAGCGCAACATCGAGGCCATACAGCGGGCTGGGGCCGATTTCGTGCTGAGCTACGCGTCACTGGGCGTGCACAGCGTCCTTGCGATCGTGCAACGCCGTGAACTCGTCGTGCTCGGAGAAGGCGTCGACCTGTTTCACATTCCGACACCGCGCACGCTGGTCGGGCGCACGATCATCGAGGCGGATATCGGCGCGCGAACCGGATTGAACGTCATTGCGCTGCAGCAGGATGGTGCGACCGTGGCGTTGCCGACCGCGGAGACGCGACTCGCGGCCGGCACGACGCTGATCGCAGTCGGCGCAGCCGACGACCGCGAGCGCTTCCGCGAGACGTTCGGGCGCGACACCTGATGTCCCGCGCCGCACCTCGGTCGCGCGCCACGCCGCGCGCTCCGAGGCGATCCGGCGCGTCATCCCATCAGGTCGCGAATCGCCACACGGCCACGAAGTGGCAGGCGCTGCCGGCCATGACGAATCCGTGCCACACCGCGTGCATGAAACGCGGACGTGGGCGCACGTAGAAGATCACGCCAATCGAGTAGAACAGGCCGCCTCCGACGAGCAGCAGGAAGCCGGGGGTCTCCATCCGCTCGGCGAGCGGCTTGATGGCCACGATGGCGAGCCAGCCCATCGCGACATAGAAGAACGTGGACAGCCGCGGGAAGCGCGTGCGCACCGCCACCTTGAACACGATGCCGAGCGCAGCGAGCGTCCAGATGGCCCCAAGCAGCGTCCAGCCGAGCCGTCCGCGCAGCACGCCGAGCGTGAATGGGGTGTAGGTGCCCGCGATCAGCAGGTAGATCGCGACGTGATCGATCACCTGCAAGACCTGCTTCGCGCGCGACGGCTTCACCGCGTGATACAACGTGCTCGACGCGTACACGGCGATGAGCGAGGCCCCGAAGACGCTCATGCCGGCGACCAGCAGCGCATCGCCACGCGAGAGCGAACTCAGCACGAGCACGGGCAGCCCCACCAACGCGAGCACGAGGCCGATGCCGTGCGTGATCGCGTTGGCGAGTTCTTCGCCGGGCGTGTAGTGCGCG
>JALOPN010000184.1 GCA_025453875.1 Gemmatimonadaceae bacterium
TCCGCGAGGTGCTGGCGGCGCGCACGTGGTTGGTGCCGTGGACCAGTGATTCGTGAGGTGAACGCGGGACTTCGCGCGCGGGCCACGGCCTCCCCTCTTCCGCAGCAACGTCGCGCATAGTCCATTTCCCATCCCCAGTACGGGATGTGGCACGCCGACCTGTTGCGTGGCCCCAATCCGCATTCATCGCTCTTGCACGCCGGGCGCCCCCCGCGAGGTCGCGCCTGGCCCTTCTCTGCCTATCGTCAATGTTCTCGTGCTTCGAGACACACGGCCTCACGTGCCGACAAGTTGTTGCCCTCGTCGCATGTTACCTCGGCATTTCGACGTCGCTCACGGCACAGGCTCCTGATTCGAGCAGCACCAGCGTGCGAATCGCCTCTGGCGAACTCTCCCTGAACGGGCGACTCGACGAACCGGCGTGGGCCATCGCCGACAGCATCACGTCGCTTCGCCAGAGCGACCCCTCCGAGGGGAGCGCCGGTTCGGAGCGAACCGTCGTGCGATTCCTCGCGGACAGCAAGGGGCTGTGGGTTGGTGTGTGGGCGTTCGACCGGGACCCGAGCGGCATCCGTCATGCACAACTACGCCGCGATGCGTCGTTCAACACGGATGACAGCTTCTCGCTGATGCTGTCGCCGATGGCGGACAAGCGAACGGGCTTCATCTTCACGGTAAATCCGAACGGCGCACTGTACGACGCGGAGATCACGAGCTTCGAGAGCGAGAGCGCGGAATGGGATGGCGTCTGGGATGCGCGGGCGCGCATCGACGCTGCCGGGTGGCAAGCGGAGCTGTTCATTCCCTGGCAGACGCTGCGCTATCCGGCTGGAGCGGACGCGTGGGACATCAACGTCCGTCGCTTCATCAGGCGAACGAATGAGTCACAATTGTGGCAGGCGTGGCGACGATCCGAAGGGATTCGTTTCCTTGAACGCGCCGGTTCGCTGCGCGGTCTGGCAGATGTTGCCTTGGCACTCGGCGGTTCGCTCCCCGATCGTGCACGCGTCGAGTTGCGCCCGTACGCTGCCAGCGCTGCCAACCTTGCAACGCGGGATTTCCGCAACGATCCGACCGGCATCGTGCGAACAGGCGGAACGACGAGCGCCGACGTGGGCCTCGATGCGAAGCTCGCGCCTTCGCCGACGCTGACGCTCGACCTGACGTTGAACGCCGACTTCGCCCAGGCCGAAGTGGACCGGCAGATCGTCAACCTGACGCGTTTTCCGCTCTTCTTTCCCGAGCAGCGTCCGTTCTTCACCGAGGGCGCCGGCATCTTCGAGTTCGGTCGTCGTCAGGAGACGCAGCTCTTCTACAGCCGACGTATCGGACTCGATGCCTCCGGGACCCCGGTTCCGCTGCTCGGGGGCGCCCGACTGACGGGTCGCATCGGCCGGCAGCAGGTCGGTGCGCTCGTCGCGCGTGAAGGCGGTGCGGCGCCTTCGACCGACGCCGTCGTCCGCGCGCGACGCGACGTGCTCGGTCGCGGCTACATCGGCGCAATGGGCACGATGCGCGAAGCCGCCGACGGCAGCAGCGCGCCGGCTGGCGGTGTCGACTTCAACTTTCCCTTCATCGTGGGCGGTGACAACCTCGTGCTGCTCGGCGCGCTGGCAGTGGACGGAGGACCAGCCACCGGTGATCCGGTCTTCGGGCGGTTGATGATCGACTATCCGAACGACCACGCCGACATCGTGGTGCGCTTCGATCGGATCGGCGACGGGTTCGCACCACCGCTCGGGTTTGTTCGACAGGCGGGCATCATGCGGTACTCGGGCAACACGGCCATCACGCCGCGGCCACGCTCGCTCGGCGCTTTCGGTCGCTGGTTGAGCCGCCACGACGTGCGTCGGCTCCGCCTCAACGCCCTCGGCTGGCAGTACGTCGAACGCCTCGAGGGTGGCGTCGACAATGCGAGCTTCACGGTGCAACCACTTGGCGCGCAGTTCGAAGATGGCAGCGAGTTCGCAGTCAGGGTCGTGCAGCGCCTCGATGTACCAGACCGCGCCTTCGCGTTGTTTCCGGGTGCGGAGATTGCCGGCGGCGACTATCGGTGGCGCCGAACCGAGGCGTCGTGGAACAGCTCGCCAGGGCGGGTCGCCACACTGGAGGTCACCGCGAGCACCGGCAGTTTCTACACCGGCATGAGTCGCGATCTGGCCATCGAGGCCGGCCTGCGCCTCGAGCCGCACGTGCTCATTGCACTCGAACTCGAGCGCGTCGCGTTCACGCTTCCCACGGCGGCCGGCTCGGACGCGCGCTTCACGGCCAATACGGCTCGTGCACGCATCGATGCCGCGCCGAGCGCACGATTCAACGCAACGTTGTTCACGCAATGGGACAATGCTTCCGAGCGGCTTGCGCTGAATGCAAGGCTACGGTGGATCCGCAGTCCTGGTCAGGAGCTGTTCGTGGTGTGGAACAGCAACTGGCCGACGTTCATCGAGCGCGAGGCGGGCGGAGTACCGTGGCGCCGGCCGGCGGCCGGTGGCCTGGTCGTCAAATACGTTCACTTCCTGCGCTACTGAGACAACGTCGCCGCGCGCGGTGCACGCGTGCGGCGCTTGTGCACACTACTCGGGTCGAGGCGGTCGGCTGTTCGTTTCGGCCAGCGCGTCGCGCAATGCCCGCGCCAACATCAAGGCATCATCGTGCGCCCAGAAGTGCATGAAGAACAGCCTCGGCTCATCGTGCAGCAAGTGGTTGTGCAGACTCGTCACCTCAATGTTCGCGCGGCGCAGCGCGCGGAGCACGCGGTTCACCTCGTTCGACACCAGGACAAAGTCACCCGTGATCGCGGCGCGGCCATTGCCGGTTGGCTGAAAGTTGATGACGGTTCCCATGCCCATCGACGCCGGCAACTCCACGCCCGATTCCCGCAGCACTTCGACACGAGGAACGGTGACCTGCCAGACGCCGCCATTCGCGCGTCCGCGGTGTCCGAGTATCGTGTTGACGGCCATTGTGTCGAGCTCGAGCGCGGGGGGCGGTGCCGGCGAAGGCACCGCGGGAGGCGTCGCGGTGCGCGCGAGCGCCAGACGCACCGCGCGAGCAATCGTGCGTGGGTCACCGTGGCCATGCACGTGCACATACAGGATCCTCGGCGATTCCCGAATCACGTGATGATGAATCGCGGTCTGCTCCACGCCTCCCTCCTGCAAGGCCGAGAGCACGGGATTCAGCTCGTCATCGCGTACGACCAGATCTCCCATGGCCATCACGCCTCCCTCGTGCGGCAGCATGGACAACCACGAGCCGAGCGCGAAGGCGGGGCGCAGTTGCACACCATCAACGACGACGCGCAGATCCGTGCGAGGCATTGACCAACGCCGAACGCCACCATCCTGCATGGTTCCTGGACGCGCGAGGAGAGAATCGACGGGTCCCCAGTCGAGCGTCTGCGCGCCGGTTGTCGCCGGACCGAGAGTGAGCGACACGGCGGTCGTGACCGCTGCCAAGCGGCGAAACGCCAGATCGGCCGAAGCGAGTGAACGGGGCATGGTCAGGGGGCAGGAGTGTGGGTGATTCAGATGTGCCACGGTGAGCCAGCTGGGGACCTGCAGGTCGAGCGGCGTGTGCGTCAAGAACGGGGATGCGTCGCCGATCCGTCAGGCGGCGGGATCCGCGATCTTCAGCGCTCCATCGCCTGCCGAACGGCTGGGTGTGCCAACAACGCCGCTCGACGCAACTGCGCGAAGCCACGCAGCGTGCGTGCGTCGGGCGGACCGTCGGGCGCACCGAAAATGCCGAGGCGAAACTCCGCCGTCGACGCGTGCTTTCGTGTGTCGCGCGTCACGTGGTCCTCGATCAGGCTGACATACGCCTCGACCAATGGTCCGAGGCGGTCCCAGTCGAGCCACGTCTCCGCGATCTCCCCTACGAACCGCAGGTAGCGCGTGCGCAGCGCCGGCACCGCGAGCAGCTTGTGACGTAGCGCCTTGCGCGGGTCATCGAGCGCCACGAGTGGATCGGGAGACACGCCATCGCCGCGCCCTCGGAAGGCTTCGTTCACGTCGTGCGGCAGCGCGCGGAAGCGACCGTCCGCGCCCAGCAACACGTTGAAGTCGCTGCCGTCGTTCCAGTAGCCATCGCCGTTGACGAGCGCCATGTCGAGCGCGAGAAAGCGCAGGACTTCATCCACATCCATGTGCAGAGCGAGCGCCGCCTCAAGCCGGTCCGGCGGTGTCGTATCAAGCACGCGGGTGACCTCCATGAGCGCGCGCCACGCTGCCGGATCGTCCTTCCCCTTCTGTTCGTACCAGCGGCGATACAGCGCCACCGAATCGCCGAGGTACTGGAAGCCACCGCCGGGCGAGTTGTTGGGCGACTTCCAGCGCGTCCCGGCGTCGGTCCCAAGCTGCTCGCGAAGCAGCGCCTTGCCGAACGTCTGCTGATTCACGAACAGTCCCCACGATTCCGAAGTTCGCGCGCGGAGCCGGGATGTACTGTCGCGCGATGTGAAGAAACAGCACTGATCGCAGGAACGTCGGATCCTGATTGGCGTTGAGCAGGTTGAGCGAGTTGTGCCCGAGCAGCGACTGCGACTCGTTCCACGCATCGAGCGTGAGCGAGAGCGAACGCTTGAGGCCGTCTGGCACCATGTGGAACGAGTTGTTGCCACGAAAACCGACGCCCACATCACGATACGTGACGCCATCCACCATGAGCGCGGCCGGCACCTCGACATCGGTGTGCCAGAAGTCGGCCAGTTCGCGCTCCCAGTCGGGCGATTCGAGCTCAAGGAAGAGCGTGCGTATGGCGCGCGCGTCGTACAGGCCGAGCGAATCGGGCACCGCGCGCACATCGGCAGGTGACACACGCGCCCCCGGCTGCCCGGTGGGCGGCAGCTGGCGACCGCGCATCGGGGGCCGCGCCGAGGGGTTCTCGCGCAGCCACGCGCGCGCGGCGTCCCGTTCGGCGCGCTCGAGCCGTCCGTTCGTATTGCGATCGAAGCGCGCGAGCAACGGCAGGTCCGGCTCTGCCCCTTGCACCGGTGGTCCCGCACGAGTGACCGCGGTCGCGGCCGATCGCGCGGTGGAATCCGCTTGCGCCACGAGCGGTGCCGTGCCGGGCACGACCAGAAGCGAGGCGACGACCGTGAGGCCACGCCCGCAGAGACGAGCGGCGACGCGCAAACGTCGGTCGCGCCAACCGGGTTGAGGAGGCATGCGCATGCTGGACGATACGCGCCCTCCGGATCCGACGACAGGGAGCGCGTCGTGCCCGACCCGCCGAGGCGCGCCGACAGTCGAGATCCCCCCTTGTCGATGCGCGGTGGCCTGCTACACTCCGGCCGCGCCCCAACGTCTTTCTCCCACAGGTCTGCATGCCCGTCTTCCACGTCCGGTCCCTCGCCGTCACCATGCGCCGGCTGCGCCTCGGCGCGCCGCTGGTGTGCCTCGTCGTCGTCGCCCTGCTCGCGAGCGTCGCCGGTCGCGTCAGCGCGCTGCACGCGCAACCCGCCGCGCCTTCCGGCCGCGCACAACCAGCCCGCAGCACGGCGCCGACCGCGCGCCCTGACAGCGTCCGCCCCGCCCGACGTCCCTCCGGCGCCCTCGGCCCGCAGTCCGGCGATCGGCACCTCGCCTATCGCGACATGGGGAGCGACCTCGACTCCCTCTGGCCGCCGCGCATGCCCGCGCCACTGCCGGGAGCGATCCTCCCGAACCGCCGCATCATCGCCTACTACGGCAACCCGCTGTCGCAGCGCATGGGCATCCTCGGCGAGTTCGAACATCCCGAGATGCTGCGTCGTCTCGACGCCGAAGTCGCGGAGTGGAATCGCCTCGACCCGTCCACGCCGGTACAGCCGGCGCTGCATCTCATTGCCGTGGTGGCGCAGGCCGATGCCGGACGCGATGGCAAGTACGATGGCAAGTACCGCCTGCGCATGGACAGCGCGCTCATCGAGCGCGTGTACGGTTGGGCGAAGTCGCGCAATGCGCTGCTCTTCGTGGACGTGCAGGTCGGACTGAGCACCTTGCAGCAGGAGCTGCCATGGCTCGAACGCTTTCTCAAGCGACCCGACGTGCACCTCGGCATCGATCCCGAGTTCTCCATGAAGGACGGTGGGTTGCCGGGGCGTCGCATCGGTACCTATGACGCGGCCGACATCAACTACGCGACACAGTACCTCGCCGGCCTTGTCGACAAGTACAAGCTCCCGCCCAAGATTCTCGTCGTGCATCGCTTCACGCGACGCGGCGTCACCAACACCGATCAGATCCGCCTCGATCCGAAGGTGCAGTTCGTGATGCACATGGACGGGTTCGGCGCGCCGTGGCTCAAGCGTGATTCGTATTACAGCTACGTCAAGAAGGAGCCAGTGCAGTTCGCCGGGTGGAAGCAGTTCCGCAAGCCGCGCAACGACAATCCGTCCACGCCGCGGTCGGAGATCCTGCGGCTCTGGCCGGTCCCGGTGTACATCCAGATCCAGTAGCGGTCGCGCGCCCCTGTTCCGGCGCGCCGGTCCCGCTCGCATTTTCCGGGCGTGACTTCCCTGCTCCTCCGTTTCGTCGCCGTCGCGCTCGCGCTCGCCGCGGCGACCGCCGTGTTCATCGTCTCGGCCACGCCGTACTTCGGCTTCTGGCTGCAGGCGGTGCTTGCGCTCGGCATGTTCGTCGCCACGGGGCTGACACTGCTCGAGTGGGTGGAACGGCGTCGAGGTCGCGACGCCCGTGGCGCATGGCCCTGGCTGCTCGGCGCGGCCGCCGTGTACGTGGCCAGTGCGCAGTGGCTGGTGGGACGCGCACCGGCGCGTACGCTCGATCCCGTGCCCGCCGTGAGCGGGGTGGCACAGTGGCCGCTGCCCGATGGCGGGCATCTCGCGTACCTGCGCGCCGCACGGCACGACACGGTGTCGCCGATGGCCCCACTGCTCGTGCTGCACGACGGGCCGGGGCTGCCCATGCTGCCGCAGTTTGCCGAGCGTCGCCAGCGACCGTACGACACGCTCGCCGCGCTCGGTGTGGACGTGTACTACTACGACCAGCGTGGTGCGGGCCTCTCGTCGCGGCAGGATCTGGTGCGCGATCGCCCGTATTCGGTGGCGA
Source organism: Gemmatimonadaceae bacterium (assembly GCA_025453875.1). GTDB lineage: Bacteria > Gemmatimonadota > Gemmatimonadetes > Gemmatimonadales > Gemmatimonadaceae > JAABRT01. The sequence goes on from JALOPN010000184.1 coordinate 7,053, forward strand.
TGCACGTCGCGGATCTGGAGGCAGCGCGCGTTGCCATCGGTGCGCCGCAGATCATGCTGGCCGGCACTGGCTGGGGGGCGACACTCGCGCTGCAGTACGCGATGGCGTATCCGCGTCAGGTGCGCGCGCTGGTGCTCGAATCACCCGCGGCCCTCTGGCCCGCGCAATGGCCCGACCTGTTGCCGGCTACCGCACGCGCGCGACTCACCGATGTGCAGGCGTCGCTCTACGCGGCGAGTCAGCAACCACCATTGCGACTCGTGCTGGGACGCATGATGGCCGACGTGAGTCGACCCGCGGCGCACCAGTTCATCGAGGATTGGGAAACCGACCAGTGGTGGACACAGGCCTTGCACGCGTCGTGGCGACTTGGCCAACCGCGCTTCACGTGCGGCGACCTGACGATCGATTCGGGCTCACCGCTCGTGCCCGCCGGTGCGCCGTCCACGCGTGGCGCCGGCTTCTTCGCCCACAGCTACACACTCGCGGACGCGTCGCAACTTCCCGACCCGCGCGGCGCGCATGGTGCACTCACGGTCCCGATCCTGCTGGTGCGCGGCGCGTGCGATTTTGTCGATCCGCGCGTTCGCGACGAATATCTCGCCGCGCTACCGCAAGCACGCAGCGTGATCATTCCCGACGCGGGGCATCACGCGTGGCTCGCACAACCCGCGCGCTACAGCGAGGCCGTCGCCACCTTCGTGGCCGGCCTTCGCTGAGCGACACGGCACGGCGTCAGCTGACGCGTCCGCCCTTGGTGGGGTGGCCTTCCGCTTGCCAGCGCAGAATGCCGCCGTTCAGGTTGACGACCTGCTCGTAGCCACTGTCGAGCAGGAACTGCATCGCGCGCGCGCTGCGTCCGCCGCTGCGGCAGGCCATGATCAGTTCACGATCCTTCGGCAAGGTGTGCGACGTGGCCGCGAAATCACTGAGCGGCACGAGCGCGATGTTCGCGACGTCGTACGACGCAAAGGCCACTTCGTCGGGCTCGCGCACATCCACGAGCAGCGCACCGGCGGCGAGGTGCTCCAGCGCGGTCACGGGGTCGAGTTCATTCGGCATGGTCAAGGCTCCGGGGTCGATTTGGTCT
>JALOPN010000185.1 GCA_025453875.1 Gemmatimonadaceae bacterium
CTTCGACACGGCGAAGGCGATGGGGGTTTCCTCTTGTCGTCTGGTGCAGCACCGAGGCGCACTCAGCGCATCGCGCCGCATTCGGTACAGCTGATCAGCTGCAGCCCGTGGCCTCGCGATGCGCTGATGGAGCTGAGGGAGCTGGTGCGGGCTGGATGGTCCCCGAACAGCTGCTGGCGATCCGCGATGCGCGGAAGTGGCTCGGGCTCGGGACGTGAGCGGGACACGCTGCGGTTGCTGATCAGCTGGCTGAACAGCGGAGGGCGCTGAAGGGATCATCGGTTCAGCTCCCCGCCGCAATTCAGCCAGCTGAACCGCTGCATCAGCGTGATGGTCGCCCGGAAACCGTCCGCGCTCTGCGCCGACGACGGTGCGTCGCCTGCAGCCGCTCAGGGACCATCCAGCCCGCACCAGCTCCACCAGCTCCATCGGCGCATCGCTGCGACCGCGCGATGCGCGGGCGGAGCTGCTGGTGGCGGGATGGTCACTGAGTGACGGTGCGTCCCGCCACCACAACCTCACACCACCAAACTCAACAACCGTCCCGGGACAAACACCACCTTCTTCAACTCCCCGGTCACGAACTTCGCAATCGACGCATCCGCCATGGCCGCGGCCACCACCTCCTCCTGCGTGGCCTCCTTCGCGACACTCACGCGCCCGCGCGTCTTGCCGTTCACCTGCACCGCCACTTCCACCGTCGTCTCCACAACGAGCGCCGCATCCCACTGCGGCCAGCCGCCGTCGAACACGCTGCCGGCGCGACCGAGCTGCGCCCAGCACTCCTCCGCCAGGTGCGGAGCGAAAGGCGCGACGAGCGACACCAGCGGCGCGACTTCGTCCACGTGCACCTGTCGTTCCGCACGACGCAGCACGTTCATGTACTCCATCATCGCCGCGATCGCGGTGTTGTACGCCAACCCGGCGATGTCGTCGCCGACCTTGCGAATCGTCTGGTGCAGCTTGCGCATCACATCCACGTCGGGCGTGCCGTCACGCTGCGCGTCACGCACGGCACTCCACAGCCGATCGAGGAAGCGCCGCACGCCGCTGATGCCCTGCGAGCGGAAGTCGCCACCCTCCTGATAGGGCCCGAGGAACATCAGGTACGTGCGGAACGAATCCGCGCCCCACTCGGCGATGTACTCATCCGGGTTGATGACATTGCCCTTCGTCTTCGACATCTTCGCGCCGTCGCGAATGATGAGCCCGTGCGCGCGGAACCGCGTGAACGGCTCGTCGAAGTGCAGATGCCCCCCGTCCTTGAGCGCCATGGTCACGAAGCGCGAGTACAGCAGGTGCAGCACCGCGTGTTCATTGCCGCCGATGTAGGAGTTCACGGGCAGCCACTTCTTCGTGAGCTCGGCGTCGAACGCGACATCATCGCGACGCGCACTCGGATAGCGCAGGAAGTACCACGCACTGTCGAGGAACGTGTCGGACACATCGGTCTCGCGACGCGCGTTTCCGCCGCACGACGGACACGGCACGTTGTACCAGGCCGCGTCGCGCGCGAGCGGGGACACACCCGAGTCATCAGGCTTGAAGTCGGCGAGAAACGGCAGCTCGACGGGCAGCTGCTCTTCCGGCACCGGCACCGTGCCGCATGTGTCGCAATACACGATCGGGATGGGCGGTCCCCAGTAGCGCTGACGCGACACGCACCAGTCGTGCAGGCGATAGTTCACCACCGGCTGCGCGCACTGCTGCGACTGCAACCACGCCGTCACCTTCGCCTTCGCCTCGGGCACCGGCGTGCCGTCGAACTGCTGCGAGTTGACGAGGTGCGCCTGCGCATCGTCGGTGAACGCCGCGGCGAGTGGCGTATCGGCCGTGTCATCGCCGGCGGCCACCACACGCACGATCACATCGCGGCGTGAGAGGCCGCACTGCGACGCAAACTGTGCACCGAGGACCTCGGCGAACTCGAAATCACGCTCGTCGTGGCCCGGGACCGCCATGATCGCACCGGTGCCGTACTGCATGAGCACGTAGTCGGCGATCCAGACGGGCACACGCTTCCCCGTCGCGGGATTGATTGCCCAGCTGCCCGTGAACTCGCCGGTCTTCTCCGTCACCGACTTGCGCGAGACAAGATCCTGCTTGGTGGTGCGCTCCTGATACGCGCGCACCGCGTCGCGGCGCTCGGACGTGGTGAGCGCATCCACGAGCGGATGCTCCGGCGCGAGCACGAGGTACGTCGCGCCGAAGATCGTGTCAGGGCGCGTCGTGAACACCCGTACCTGCTCGTCACGACCGTCCACGCGGAACGTGAGCTCCGCACCTTCGCTCCGACCGATCCAGTTGCGCTGCGCACTGCGCGTGACCTCCGACCAATCGAGCGTCTCGAGGTTGTCGAGCAGACGCCCGGCGTAGTCGCTGATGCGGAAGAACCACTGTTCGAGGAACCGCTGCTCCACCGTCGTGCCGCACCGCTCGCACGCGCCGCCTTCAACCTGCTCGTTGGCAAGCACCGTCTTGCAGCTCGGGCACCAGTTGACCGCCGCGGCCTTCTTGTACGCGAGGCCCTGCTTGTACAGCTGCAGAAAGACCCACTGCGTCCAGCGGTAGTAGTCACGCTGTGACGTGTCGACCTGCTGCTGCCAATCGACCATCAGCCCGGCCCGCTCGAGCTGTCGCCGGAAGTTGGCGACGTTCTTGGGCGTGAGCTCCATCGGATGCGCGCCCACCTTGAGCGCGTAGTTCTCCGAGTGGATGCCAAACGCGTCGTAGCCGAGCGGCTGGAAGACGGTGTGGCCCAGCAGTCGGTGATAGCGCGCGGAGATGTCGCTGCCGGTGAAGGCGAACAGATTGCCGACGTGCAGCCCTTCGGCGCTCGGATACGGGAACATCATGAGCGCGTAGAAGGGGCGCTCACCGTGCTGGAGGTCGACACGGTTGGTGCCGCGCTCGGCCCAGGCGGCCTGCCAGCGGGCTTCGACGGCTTGCGGATCGTAGGCGACGGGTTCGGTCGTATGCATCCTCGCAAGATAGCCGATTCCGGGGAGTGCACGACGGTGTGGCGACCCTGGCGCGGGGCGTGGCGACCCGGACGCGGGGAGCGCGTCGCGCGGCCACTGCCGGCCCGGGCGCGCCGGGAGCGGCGCACGGCGCCGCCCGGCGCTGACCGGCAGACGCCGCGCTCGTGCGCTCCCCGCGCCCGGGCCGACAGGCGCCGAGGAGGCGGCCAGACCGCGAGGCACCGCCGTCGAGGTGGTCCCAGCTGGCTGGGGCGCGGGGCGCTGACGTCACGTTCTGCTCGACGTCCGGCTCGGGCGCGGGGTCGGGGAGCGACGCGCCGTCTGTCGGCCAGCGCCGGGCGGCGCCGCGCGCCGCTCCCGGCGCGCCCGGGCCGACAGTGGGCGCGGAGCCCCCGACCCCGCGCCCGAGCCCCCCACGTCAACGCGTCACCGCGTCAACGCGCCACCGCGTCACCGCGGCCGCTCGGACTCCTTGAACAGATACGCGCACTTCACGAGCCGCGGTCCCTGCTCGTCGCACACCGCAAACGACGCCCCCTCGTAGGCCGTCGCGCCGGCGAATCGGCCGTCCTTGGTGAGCGCGTAGAACTGGAGATCGAAGCGCGGACGACCGTTGGGGCCCAGGAGGCGATCCTCGGTCATCGCGATCACACGCTGCATCACGCGCAGCAGCGCCTCCTCCGGCCCCAGCCCCTGCCGCATGAACTCCACCGCGAGGAACGCGCCGCACGCCTTGATGTTCGCTTCACCGCGCCCCGTCGAACCGGCCGCCCCGACGGTGTTGTCGCAGTACTGGCCGGCACCGATGATCGGCGAATCCCCCACACGACCCGGCACCTTCCACGCCATCCCGCTCGTCGTCGTCACCGACGCGATGTCACCGTTCGCCGTGACGGCGTTCATGTTGATCGTGCCGGTGTGGAACTTGATCTTCACGGTGCCATCGTAGTCGAGATACATGTCGTTCGGATTGAGCCGCGCGCGCCAGCGCAGCCAATCCTGCCGACTCTTTTCCGTCAGCAGATTCTGCGGCGTGAACCCCATCTCGATCGCGAAGCGGCGCGCCTGCGGACCCACCAGCAGCACGTGATCGGTGTAATCCATGACCGCTTTCGCCACGAGCGACGGTGTGGCGATATCCTCGATGCAGGCCACCGCACCGGCGCGGCGCGTCGGCCCATGCATGCACGAGGCATCGAGCGTGACCACGCCTTCGGCGTTCGGCAAGCCGCCGAGCCCGACCGACTGATCCTCGGGGTCGAGCTCCTGGATGTTCACGCCCGCGATGATGCCGTCGAGCGGGTCCTCGCCCGCGACGATGCGATCGTAGGCGACCTTGACGCCACGCAGCCCGTTGGCGGATGCCACCACGCAGGGACGACCGCGGAAGTCAGGCGAGACCGGGGACGGGACCGACGGCATCGCGGGAAGCGACCGCGGCAGAAACCCGGCGGCGGCAAGCGCACCGGCGGTGTGAAGGAAATCGCGACGCGAGGTGGGCACGGGAGAGGGGATGAGGGGAGGGATGACACGGCTGGGAAATAGTACCACGGCGACGGGGGGGCGGGCTGCCCGCCTTCATGACACAGCCGATCAGCTGAACCCTCCGCTGGTAGAGGCGCCGATCGAGCCGATGGCGCTGAGGCGGGCTGGATGGTCCCTGGACCGCTGCAGGCGACACGCGATGCTCGCACGTGGCAAGGCCTCGGGACGCGCGCGGGGCACGCTGCGGGGG
>JALOPN010000186.1 GCA_025453875.1 Gemmatimonadaceae bacterium
CCCCCTTTTATCTTCCCGCCATGGCGGCCCAATCCTCTCTCCCCGAAAGCTTTACCGGACGACTCGAGCACAGCTTTACGCTGATCGCCGAGTTCGTGCCGGCGCTCTTCGGCGCGCTCGTGATTCTGTTTGCGGGCTACCTGCTGGCGAAGCTTGTGGAGAAGGGATCGCACCGGCTCTTGCGGGCCATGAAGTTCAATGCGCTGCTCGATCGTGGTGGCGTGCTCGAGGCTGTCGCGCGATCGGGGACGCCGATCAATCCGGCGCGCGTCGTGTCGGCGTTCCTCTTCTGGGGTGTGATGTTCTCGGTGCTTCTGGTCGCGGCCAACGCGATCGGGCTCGAGTCGCTGGCCGCGGTATTCAGCGAGCTGCTGTCGTACATCCCCGGCATCATCGCGGCGTTGGTCATCGTGATCGTCGGCATCGTGCTGGGCGAGTTCGTCGAAGGGCTGCTGCGGGCCGCGGCCGGCGCGGTGGACGGCGGCGCGGTGATCGCGCGCATCGGGCGCGTGAGCGTGGTTGTGCTCGCCGTGTTCATGGCGCTGCAGGAACTCGGCGTGGCCACGGACATCGTGACCACGGCTTTCGCGATTCTCTTCGGCGCGGTGGCGCTCGCGCTGGGCCTCGCCTTCGGGTTGGGTAATCGCGAACTCGCCGGCGAGATCACGCGGTCGTGGTACGGTCGCTACCGCGCCGAGCGGGAGAAGGTGGAGCGGGAGGCGGCGGCTGAAGAGGCCGAAGAGTTTGCCGAGACCGCCGAGCACCCGACGTCGACGACACCCACCCGCCCGCCCGCCGCAGTGTCCGCCGTGCCACCGATGGCCGACGCGCCCGTAGAGCCGGACGCCGCGATCCGCTAATTTTCTCAGGTTGGCCCGGCGCGCGATCGCAGCGCGCCCTGAACGGCGCCGCCTCCGGCGCCCGGCCCCGCCACGTCTCCATCCGAGCCATTCATGACTGCTCCGAACGCCCGCGAGCGTATCCTGCCGCGGCTGATCGACGAGGAAATCAAGGAGTCGTTCATCAACTACTCCATGAGCGTCATCGTGTCGCGCGCCCTGCCGGACGTGCGCGATGGCCTCAAGCCCGTGCATCGGCGCGTGCTGTATGCGATGAACGAACTCGGGCTCGTCCCGGGTCGCCCGTACAAGAAGTGCGCCACCGTGGTCGGCGACGTGCTCGGCAAGTACCACCCGCACGGCGACAGTTCGGTGTACGACGCCCTCGTGCGCATGGCGCAGGACTTCTCGCTGCGGTATCTGCTCGTTGATCCGCAGGGGAACTTCGGCTCGATCGACGGCGACTCGGCGGCGGCGTACCGCTACACCGAGGCGCGCATGACGCGCCTCGCCGTCACGATGCTCGCCGACATCGACAAGAACACCGTCGACTTCGCCGCGAACTTCGATGACCGGCTGCAGGAGCCGCGCGTGCTCCCCGCTGGCGCGCCCAACCTGCTGGTGAACGGCTCGGCCGGTATCGCCGTGGGCATGGCGACCAACATTCCGCCGCACAACATGCGGGAAGTGGTCGACGCGTGCATTGCGCTCATCGACGATCCGACGCTCGACGCGGCGGCGCTGCGTCGCCATGTGAAGGGTCCCGACTTCCCCACGGGCGGCTACATCTACGGCCGCGCCGGCATCGCCGACTATCAGGACACGGGCCGCGGTCGCATCGTGATGCGCGCGCGCGCCGTGATCGAGGAGAAGGAATCGAGCGGCAAGTCGCAGATCGTCGTGACGGAAGTGCCGTATCAGGTGAACAAGGCGAAGCTCGTGAAGGACATCGCCGATCTGGTGCGTGACGGCAAGCTCACCGGCATCTCGGCACTGCGCGACGAGTCGGACCGCGACGGCATTCGCGTGGTGATCGAACTCAAGCGCGACGCCATTCCGCGCGTGGTGCTGAACCAGCTGTACAAGCACACCGCGATGCAGAGCACGTTCGGCGTGATCATGCTCGCGCTCGTGCCCGACGACACGGGGCGCCTGATTCCCCGCGTGTTGAGCCTCAAGCAGGTGCTCGAGCATTACCTCGCGCACCGGCACGAGGTGGTGGTGCGCCGCACGCAGTTCGATCTCGACAAGGCGCTCGAGCGCGAGCACATCCTCGAAGGACTCAAGATCGCCGTCGACAACATCGACGAGGTGATCGCGCTCATTCGCGCGGCCGAGGACACGCCCACGGCGAGCACGCAGCTGCAGGCCCGCTTCGGCCTCAGCGAGCGGCAGGCCGAAGCGATCCTCAACATGCGCCTGGCCAAGCTCACCGGCCTCGAGCGCGACAAGCTGGAGGAGGAGCTGCGCGAGGTCCGCACGTTCATCGCGGAGCTGCGCAGCATCCTCGAGTCGCGCGAAAAGCGCATGGAGATCATGAAGGGCGAACTGCTCGCCGTGCGCGAGACCTTCGGCGACGATCGTCGCACGGAGATCGTGAGCGACGAAGGCGAGTTCACCGTCGAGGATCTCATCGCGGAAGAGGAGATGGTCGTCACCATCTCGCGGCAGGGGTACATCAAGCGCACGTCCGTGTCGCTCTACCGGCGGCAGGGACGCGGCGGGAAGGGGAAGATCGGCGCCGATCTCAAGGACGGCGACTTTGTGGAGCAGATGTACGTCACGTCGACGCACAACTACCTGCTCATCTTCACCGATGACGGCCGCTGCTACTGGCTCAAGGTGCACGAGCTTCCGCAGGCCGGTCGCGCCACGCGCGGCAAGCCGATCGTGAACCTCATCAACGTCACGCCCGATACGCGCATTCGCGCGATCGTGCCGGTGCGCGAGTTCTCCGACGACGAATACCTGCTGTTCTGCACGAGCGACGGCACGGTGAAGAAGACGGCGCTGTCGCAGTATTCGAACGTGCGCGCCAACGGTGTGAAGGCCATCAAGATCGAGGACGGGGATCGCCTGATCGATGTCCAGGTGACCAACGGCACCAACGACATCGTGCTCGGCACGGCGTCGGGGCTGTCGATCCGCTTTCACGAGCAGGATGTGCGCGAGATGGGCCGCGACACGACCGGCGTGAAGGGCATCACCCTTGGCGACGATGATCGTGTCGTGGGCATGGTGGTGATCAAGCGCAACGAGGCCACGCTGCTCGTGGCCACCGAGCGTGGACTCGGCAAGTGCACCAGCCTCGACGACTACCGCATCCAGAAGCGCGGTGGCAAGGGGATCCTCACGCTCAAGCGCACCGAGAAGACGGGCAACGTCGTGGCGCTCATGGAAGTCTCGGCGGAAGAGGAGATCATGCTCATCACGCGTGGTGGTGTCGCCATCCGCTCGAGCGTGAAGGAAGTGCGCGTGGCGGGTCGCAACACGCAGGGCGTCAAGCTGGTGTCGCTCGACTCGGGTGATCTTGTCACGGCGGTCGCGCGCATGGTGCCCGACGATGAGAAGGACGACGTGGGCGGTGAAGACGGCGGCGACGCCGCTGGTGCCGACGGCGAACTGCCGCTCGAGTGACGCAACGGGCGCCCGTGCCGGTGATGTGACGGCACGGGGCGACCACACGGTTTGCACGCGACGCGGGGCGCACCAGCAGGTGCGCCCCGCGTCGTCATTTCCCCGACGATGTGTCGGGTCTTCGTCGTCTGTTGCGCGGCGACAAACCACGTAACCTCACGGTGAGCCCCGTCACCAACGGGGTGGTGATCATCACACGATCACCGCACAGTCGCCCGAAGCGTTGTCGGCTCCGGAGCGCGTCGATCGAGGTTCGGACGCTCGACCTCGTCGATCGGTGGCGCAGTCCCGGGCCTCGCGGCCCACGCACCTGCGCCGCGCGTGTTTCGAGGAGGAATCATGTCGCGCCTTTCGCTGCGTCACCCCACCACCCGCCGCCGCGTGCGGCTCGCGACGCTGAGCGTCGCCCTGCTCCTCGCCCCGCTCGCCGGCTGCTCGAAGGAAGAAGCCGCGCCCACGGGTCCGACCGGACCCACCACCGGACGTCTGGTCGTGTCGATCGATCAGAACTCGTGCGCCGGCGTGATCACCGGTGCGCCACTGGCTGAAGTGTTCATCAATGGCGTCGGTCGCGGACGCTTCACGCTGCTGCTCGACGCCGTGCGCGCGTACGATCTCGCGCCCGGCAACTACAACGTGAGCACGCGCATCAACGACGCGACCATCGGCACGCCGCGCTCCGTGCGGATCAACGCCGGCGAAGACACGAGTTTCCTCTTCTTCTGCCTCTGAGGCCACCATGCGTTCCGTCGCACTGCGCGACGGGCTCGGGCGCGTCGGCCTGGTCTGCTTGTCCCTCGTCGTCGCCGCGTGCGGCGGCGGCGGGGGCACGGACACCCCCGTCGGTCCGAACCCTCCCACGTTTCCGAATCCTGGCGCTGGTGAAGCGGCGGTTGCCGTCTCGGTTGGCATTCCCGCCGGCTT
>JALOPN010000187.1 GCA_025453875.1 Gemmatimonadaceae bacterium
ACACCGATCAGATACCGGGGCTGGATCATGAGAGCAGGAGGAGGGGAGGCGGCGGTGGCGCACCGCGCGAACCCGTCAACGATAGTCGCCTGTCGCGTCACCGCCAGCGGGGGCGTGGAACGACCGATCGCGCCGCCGGCGCGGATCAGCGCGTGAAGCGCATGATGTCGATCACGGCGTCGATGACGCGCGCCACGGAGAGCTCCTCCATGCACCGCCAATGCCCTAGCGGGCACGCGTTCGGCCCGTGCGCGTGGCACGGTCGGCAGGCGAGATCCGCGACGCCGAGCACTTCCGCCGAAGGGGTGAGCGGACCGAAACCGAGCTCCGGCGTGGTCGGGCCGAACAACGCCACGGTCGGGGTGCCCACCGCCGACGCGAGATGCAGCGGGAGCGAGTCGTTCGTGACGATGGCGCCCGGGAGGCGGCCCGTTGCGTCGATCGGTAGTGGTGCGCCCACGGTCTGCACGCCGTCGGCGATCTCGCGCGCGAGGCCGGAGTCGCCGCTGCCGCCCATGATGACCTGCCGCGCGCGACTCGTGCGCGGGTCAGTGGCCAGGGCAATGGCGAGCGAGCGAAAGTGCGGCCAGCGCTTGGTCGCCCACACACTCCCGGGCGCCAGGACGATCATGGGCGCCCCCGGGGCGACCCCGGCCGACTGCAGAAGCGACGCGGCGGCGGCGTGATCGTTCGGTGACGGGTACAGTCGGGGATGGAGTGGCGCGACGGGTGCTTCGTCGTCGACGTTGGCGAGGCGCCAGAGACGCTCGGCGTGATGCAATGAGCGATCGAACGGCACGGTGCGCGTGTAGAACCGACGACCGGCCGAGGTGTCGAAGCCGACGCGTTCATGAATGCCGGCGAGCCGCGCGAGCGTGGCGCTGCGCAGCGAGCCCTGCGCCAGGTACGCTACCGTGGCGCCGCGTGGCTCGCCGGTCGGACGCGTGCGCAACGCGCGTGCGGTTCGCAGCAGCCCGCGCACGCCGCTCGCGACACCACGCTTGTCGTACACGATCACGTCGCGCACCGCGGGGTGATTGGCGAGCAGCGGTGCGGCCAGCGGGGTCGCCACCACGTCCACCGGCCCGCGCTGCGCGAGGCGCACGAGCAGCGGCGTGGTGAGCACCATGTCGCCGAGAAACGAGGTCTGGATGACGAGCGACGCCACGCGGCCCCGAACCTGCTACTCGACCTGCAGCACGGCGAGGAACGCTTCCTGCGGAATCTCCACGCTGCCGACCTGCTTCATGCGCTTCTTGCCTTCCTTCTGCTTCTCGAGAAGCTTGCGCTTGCGCGTGATGTCGCCGCCGTAGCACTTCGCGAGCACATCCTTGCGCAGCGGCTTCACGGTTTCGCGAGCAATGACCTTGTTGCCGATCGTGGCCTGGATGGCCACTTCGAAGAGCTGCCGCGGGATGAGCTCCTTGAGCTTCTCGGCGATCTTGCGGCCCCACTCGTACGCCTTGTCGGCGTGGATGATCACGCTGAACGCGTCGATCGGATCGCCGTTGATGAGCATGTCGAGTCGCACCAGCTTGCTCGCGCGATACTCGAGCATCTCGTAGTCGAGCGACGCGTAGCCGCGGCTGACGGTCTTGAGCCGATCGAAGAAGTCGAGGATGATCTCGGCGAGCGGGAATTCCCAGTCGAACTCGACGCGCGCCGTGTCGACGTACGTCATGTTCTTGTAGATGCCGCGGCGCTCCGTGCCGAGCGTCATGATCGGCCCGATGTACTCGGTCGGGCACATGATGCGCGCCTTCACGTAGGGCTCTTCGACACGCTGGATGGTGACGGCCGGCGGCATGAGCGCCGGGTTCTCGACCGACGTGACGGTGTTGTCGGTGAGGTATACCTGATACTCCACGCTCGGCACTGTGGTGACGAGATCGAGATCGTACTCGCGCTCGAGGCGCTCCTGCACGATCTCCATGTGGAGCAGTCCGAGGAAGCCGCAGCGGAAGCCGAAGCCGAGCGCGGTGGACGTCTCGGGCTCGTACTGCAGCGAGGCGTCGTTGAGCTTCATCTTCTCGAGCGCGTCGCGCAGCGTCTCGTACTGCGTCGTGTCGGTCGGATAGATGCCGGCGAACACGAAGCTGCGCACCTCCTGGTAGCCGGGCAGGGCTTCCGTCGCACGGTTGGCCGCGTCGAAGATGGTGTCGCCGGCGCGCGTCTCGCGCACGGAGCGCACGCTCGCGACGACATAGCCGACTTCGCCCGCGCCGAGTTCGCTGACCGGCGTCTGCCGCGGCTGCAACGAGCCCACTTCCGACACTTCGTACACGTTGTCGGACGCGCCGAAGGTGATCTTCATCCCCTTGCGCATGACTCCGTCCACCACGCGAATGGAGGGGATGGCGCCGCGGTACTTGTCGTAATAGGAGTCGAAGATGAGCGCGCGGAGCGGACCGTTCGGATCACCGGTGGGCGCAGGGACCTTCTCGACCACGCGCTCGATGAGCTCCGGGACGCCGATGCCTTCCTTGGCACTCACGGACAGCACATCGGCCGGATCGCAGCCGATGAGCTCGACGATCTCCTGGCGGCGCCGCTCCGGCTCGGCGCCCGGCAGATCGATCTTGTTGAGGACCGGAATGATCTCGAGCCCCGCGTCGAGCGCGAGGAACAGGTTCGAGAGCGTCTGCGCCTGAATGCCCTGCGACGCATCCACCACGAGGATCGCGCCTTCGCACGCGGCGAGGGAACGCGACACCTCATACGTGAAGTCGACGTGCCCGGGCGTGTCGATGAGGTTGAGCTCGTACGCCAGGCCGTCCTTGGCCGTGTAGGCCATGCGAACGGCGTTGAGCTTGATCGTGATGCCGCGCTCGCGCTCGAGGTCCAACGTGTCGAGCACCTGCGATTTCATTTCGCGTTTCTGCAGGGTGCCCGTGTACTCGATGAGGCGGTCGGCCAGGGTGGACTTCCCGTGGTCGATATGGGCGACGATGCAGAAGTTGCGAATACGATCGAGCTGCACGGACTGAGACGCTGTGGGACATCGAGCCCGGGGCGGGCTCGTCGGCGCGCAGCGTCCGGAGCGGACGACGCGCGACAATCGATCTAAACTAGCGGCCCCACCTGCAGTGCCAAGCAGGTGGGGCCGATTCGGTCGTGCCGGCGCGTGCAACGCGGCGATGCGCGCACGCAGGATCGCGTCAGGGTCGCGTCAGGGGCTTCCGGTACCGCTGCCGCGTCCGGAGCCGCCGCGCGCTTCACCGCCGCCACGCGCCGCGCCGCCGCCGCTCGAGGCCCCCGAGCCGATGCTGCTGCCACCGCCCGACGCCCCGCCGCCGCTTCCCAAACTGCTGCCGCCGCCGTATCCCGAGGAGCCGCGGAAGCCACCACCGCTGCTGCTGCCCGGGTCGGACGGGAACCGGCCAACGCTCCCGCCTCGCGTGCCGCGGGCACCCGACTGTCCGCCGGCCGCCACGGTGGTTTCGCCCGCGCGCACGCGGGCCAGCGCGTCCACGACGCTGCCGCGCTGGCCGAGTGCGGCCTGGGCCGCGAGCAACGACATGACCGTTGCGATTTCCTGCCGCTTCACGAGCTCCTGATTGCCTTCCCGCGTGAGCGGACCGCGGGCTTCACCACTCGCGCGGCTCGCCGCGCGCGCCTCGGCGCGTGCATCAGCCACCCGGGTCACCGCGTCCGCACGCCGTCCCATCTCTTCGGGGGATGCCGGCCGCAGCTCGACGCCAGGCACCACGGGCGGGCGCTGCTTGGGGTCGCGGTCTTCAGGCAACGGCACGATCTCGCCGCCCGACGAGTCGCTCGGCGGAGGTACGCGCGGTGATTCGGTGCTCGCCACGAGGAACGGCCGCTGCTGCTGCAGCGGGCCGCAGCCGGCGCCGAACGTATTCCAGAGTCCCAGCCCCACGTTGCGGCCAAAGTTGAAGAGCGGCGACATCGACGCGAGGAACCAGCCCGGACCTTCCCACTGGTAGTTGCGGTAGCGCTCCTCGATGTTCCATCCCGACTGCAGCAGCGTCATCGGGCCAAACGCATCCCACAGGAAGCGATTGAACTGCGACGAGTACTGGCCATTCAAGTTGTACCCACAGCTCGACAACGACGCGAAGGCCGCACGCGGCAGCACCGGGTACTCCGGGCGGGTGTACACCGTGTACGGCATGTCGGCGTCGCCGAACAGGAGCTGCGCCAACGAGCGCACGGTCTCGCTGAGCGGTTCACCCACGCTCACCGCGTACTGGTAATCCCAGCGACGACCGCTTTCGGTGAACTCGTCGAGGTTCGGCTCGACATCCGACGCGAATGCGATGATGTCGGGGATGCGCAGCTCCGTAGCGCGGATGAACCCCGCGTCGGCGCTGGGGAGCGGCACCACGATGGAACGATCGGAGCGCGCCCACGCGCCCATCGACGGTCGCATCGGGTACAGGATGCGCGCGCGATAATCGGCGCCGACTTCGATGACCACGAGGAACGCGTCGCGATCGAGGCGCACGCGAGCGGTGCCACCGAACCCGAGGCTGTTCTCCCCCGGGGACTGGCTGACGCGCACCACCGGCAGCGCATCCTGCGCCGAGGCACCGGACGGAGAGAGCGCCGCGGCGAGCACCGCGAGCGCGAGAGGGGCGGCCAGTCGTCGGCCGGTGCTGCGGAGGGGGGGCATGGGGCGGACCTCGGAAAGGGAGAACCCGACGAGCCGGACTCTGGGAAAC
>JALOPN010000022.1 GCA_025453875.1 Gemmatimonadaceae bacterium
ATGATGTACGAACCCGCTGCGTACGTGCTGTCGCCCACCTTCACGGGACCGCGGGCGACGCCCACCTCGATGCGCTGCGTGCGCAGCACCTTCACGAGCTCGGCGGGCTTCGTCATGTCGCGCTGCATGGGGATGACGAACGCGTACGGTGCGCGCGTGCGTCCGGCTTCGAGGCTGTTGCGCGTCTTGACGTAGAAGTTCTCGAGAATCGTGGCCGGGAACATAGACGCGAGCTGCAACGCGGAGAGCACGCCCGTCTGCATGTAGTTCGTGTTCGCGCGTCGCGTGAAGTTGGCGACGTCGTTGAAGCCGACCTGAATGCCGCGGTACCACTCGCGATCCTGTCCGCCGCCGCGACCCGTGGGCACACCGCCCGCGCCGCCGCCGAAACCGCCACCACCACCGCCACCACCACCGCCGCCCTGACCGCCGCGTGCACCCGCCTGCGCGGCTGCGTTCGCGCGTGTTGGGCCTCCGGCAAGCGCTGCACGCGCACGAGCAACCGCCGCGCTGTCGAGGTCACGCCCCGACTGCGTCTCGTACATCTTCATCAGGCCGTTGTGATTGTACGCGACCGAGCCGAGGTAACCGGGTGACCAGCCGTCCATGAAGGCGTGCGTGTACACGCCCGGCATGCCGTACTTGGTCATCTGCGCGAGCTCCCAGTTGGCAAACCACGGAAGCTCGGCGAAGAGAATGGGATCGAGATTGGGGTTCTGCGGGGCCGCGCCGCTGTAGGTGTACAGCAGCGAGAGCGACTCGTGCAGATCGTGCATGATCGGCGGATGCGCCGTGAAGTACCAGTCGACGATCGCGCGCATCTGGTCGAGAATGATGTTGATGTCGCGATTGTTGTCGTGATACGCGTACTTGCCCCAGTACGGCACCGCGCCGATGCCGCGTCCACCGCCCTGTTGCGGACCGGCGGCACTGTCACCGGCCGCGCGACCGCGGGAGGCGTCGGCGACCTCGAGGCCGCGGTAGAACCAGTCCACATTGCGGTCACGTCCGTCGGCGTCGGCGACGGGCGTGATCGACACGTAGAGCTGATCGCGGATCTGATTGATGAGCGGCGACGTCTCGACGGCGAGGCGATACGCGAGCTCCATGAGCATCTCGGACGGCCCCGTCTCGCCGCTGTGCAGGCCGCCCATGAAGTGATAGTGCGGCTTCGTCTGCCCGATGAGCTGCTTGACCTGCGCTTCGTTCATGCCGCGCGGGTCGGCGAGCTGCTTCAGGTTGTCGCGGTTCTGCTGGAGCTTCGCCATGTTGGCTTCGCTCGAGATCCACACGACCACGAGTTCGCGTCCTTCATCGCTCTTGCCGATGGTTTCCACGCGCACACGCGGTGAGGCGGCGGCAAGGGCGCGATAGTACTTGAGCTGATCGGCGTAATACGTGAGCGTGCGCGGCGCGCCGATGTGGTAGCCGAGGATGTCCTTGGGCGAGGGAATGCCGGGGACAACGGGCAGGTGATCGACGAGCGGGCTGCCGAAGCGCGGATCGACGATCCACGCCTTGTAGTCACGCTCGAACGTAGGGTCCTGCTTCTGCGCGGGGTCGCGCGTTTCCAGCGAGAGTTGCTGCGCGGCGGCCGAGGCGAGCGCGAGCGGCGCGAACGCGAGGGCGGCGAGGGTGCGGCGCGCGAGCGCCAGACGGGATGGGAGCACGGGGAGCGGGTCGGGTGGAGGACGAACGACGTCTGCTCCACTACGCAGCATCGCGGGCCGCTGTTCGGCAACCGCGCGGGGGGGAGGGGGCGCTTGTTTCCGCGCTCGCGTTTGGGTGCGGGGGGGCGGGGGGCGACGCGGCGCGGACGAACGCGGCCCCTGGGGGGAGGACACGAGTCCTGGTGAGCGGGGAGGATGGGTGGGGCGGGCGGGCGTTGCGGCGTGCGACGAACGGCGGCGGCGGCTGCTGCGGCTGCGGCTGCGGCTGCGCCGGCAGGGGGGGCAGCTCAGCAGTTCAAAGCAGGGCGGGTCGGCGGGTGCGGTGCGCGCGCCGTCTGTCGGCCAGCGCCGGGCGGGCGTGAGCCCGCTCCCGGCGCGCCCGGGCCGGCAGTGGGCGCGCGCACCGGACTCGCCGACCCGCCCCCGAGCCGCTACTGCTTGGTCGTCACCTTGATCACGCCGTTTGCACCTCGCGCGCCGTAGAGCGACTGCGCCGCGGCGCCCTTGATCACTTCGATGCTCTGGATGTGCTCAGGCCGGATGCTGTTGAGCGTGGTCGAGCCCTCGGCGATCACGCCGTCGATCACGATGAGCGGCTGCGCGGTCGTGCGGCTGCTGTCGATCTGTCGACCGACGACGGTAGCCGAACGCTGCGGGTCGTAGTACACGCGGGACGTGTCACCCGGCGCCTGGCCCACGCGCAGGAGCATCGTGCGCGACGTGTCGCGCATTGCCTCGCGGACGCGAACGCGGGTGGTGCCCGATGCGAGCGGCGTCATCGACGAATCGGCCACCCGCAGCTCCTCGATGAGCAGCGGCTGTCGCGATCCGCGCACGACGACGGTGTCACCGGCGGTGCCGTTGCGCAGCAGACGCACGCGGCGCTCGGTCAGTGTGGTGTCGGCCGCGCGCCCGGCGATCAGGACCCGCGACGAATCCGTCCGGAACGCCACGATGGTATCGGCGACGATCGCGATCCCGTTCGCTGCCACGGTATCAACGACGAGTTCGATCCGCTGGCCAGGGACCGTGAGCGGCGTCGACGCCCCATCGGCGCGGCGCGTGCGAATGTGCACCGTGCTCATCCCTGACGCCACGCCGCGCTGCACCTCGATGCTCTCGATCTGATCGGCCGCCACAGCGCGTGCTTCCGCTGCCGAGCGCGACTGACCATCCACGGTGTACTGCACCGCGCCCTCGGCCGACGGCAGGCCGAGCGTCTTCGTCACGGCGGCGACGTCGGCGTCGCGCACGTCCGCCGCCGTTGGCACGTCGGTGTTGCAGGCGGCCGCGATCAACACGATGCCCACGAGGGCGAGGCCACTGGCGAGGAACGGGGAACGACGAGCGCGGGGCGAGGTCATGGCGAGCAATCTCCGTTCGAGGTGACGTGGGGTATCGAAGAGCGCGAGGGCATGCGCGGCGCGCGGTGCCACGGGGAGGGATGACGCAAGCGACAGGAGCACATGGCCGTAGCGATGCGCACTCACGCCGCGTTGCAACACACGGGCGTCGCAATCGAGTTCGGTGGCGAGGCGAAGGCGCGCCAGACACCACCAGGCCAGCGGATGCCAGGGCAACAGCGCGACGAGCGTTGTGGCCGTCGCGAGCAGCAACGGATCACGCGCGCGGCGATGTTCGTCTTCGTGCGCAAGCACGAGCGCCTGATCGCTGGTGTCGCAGGACAGCAGCGCGCGCGGAACGACGATGTCGGGGACAAAGACACCGTACACCGCGGGGCCATCGGCCTCCCCAACACGCACGGTGGTACCGAGCAGTCGCGCACGCGGCCAGCGCTTGCGCTGCGCATCGAGTCGCCGCAGCAGCAGCGCGAGCAGCGTGAGCGAGGCGGTGGTGGCGAGCAGCCACAGCACGCCAAGTGTGCGATCGAGTGACGCGGGAACGCGTGTGGCGAGGTCTCCGATGGCGCGCGCCATCGACGTCTGCACGGCATCACGCAGACGCACTGGCCAGGCAGGTTCGGCGGCGACGCGCACGGGCATGATCGCAGGCGCGGCCGTCGATTCGGTCGACACGGCGATCGGCGCACTCGGCGCGAGCCGCCATGGCGCGGACACGGTGAGTGCCACGAGCAGCGCGAGGGCTCCGAACCACACGAAACGGCGCGAGACGCGCGCGGCGCGCGCTGCATGGTCGAGCACCACGGCGCCGAGTGCGACCAGCACCCCGATCGCGAGCGCGTAGAGCATGAGCGCGGTGATCATGGGGTCGTCCCTCCGCCGAGTCGCTCGTCGAGCAGGCGGCGCATGCGCTCGAGTTCATCGCGCGAGAGATCCCGATCGCTGACCAGCTGCGCGAGCAGGCGCGTCGCCGACCCCTGAAAGATCGCTTCGCGAATGCGCGCGATCGCGCTCGACCCGGCGGCGTCGGACGCCACGGTGGGGAAGTAGCGATAGGCGCGCCCTTCGGGCTCGTGGCGCACGAAGCCCTTGTCCTCGAGCGTCTGCAGCGCCGACAGGACCGACGTGTACGCCAGCGGTTCGTCGAGCGCTTCGCGGACTTCGGCCACCGTGGCCGATTCGGTGCGCCAGAGGACGCTCATGACGTCCAACTCGCGCGGCGTGAAGTACACCTCGGACTCCATGGCCCCCTCCGGGATTCGGTTTGCTACGGCTGTTTCCGTAGTTTGGGGGTGCGCGGGGTGTTTGTCAACGGGAAATTCCGTAGATGGGGTCCGCGCGGCGGGGTGGGGGCGTCGCGCCCACTGCCGGCCGGACGCGCCGGGAGCGGGCTCGCGCCCGCCCGGCGCTGGCCGACAGACGGCGCGCCGCTCCCCACCCCGCCGCGCGGGCCCCCCGGACGTCACGAGCGGGACGGCGCCGCGGCGCAGGCCGCGGGGAACGGGGCGACCCGCAAACCGAGGTCCTCGGGGGCCTCTCGCCTCGCGGGTCTGAGGGAAGGTCGGGGGAAGGGCGCGCGAACGGCACCGCAACAGCGCTCGGCGCTGACGCGCCGCAGCGAACGTCAGCGAGCCACCAAGACGGGGGGCGCGGCCGCTCCGCCGCGCCGTCTGTCGGCCAGCGCCGGGCGGGCGTCAGCCCGCTCCCGGCGCGCCCGGGCCGGCAGTGGGCGCGTCGGGGCGGCCGCGCCCCCCGTCCCCCGCACCAAGCCAAGCCGAGCCGGCCGAGCCGTCAGACCTTGTGATACCCCACGCGCGCCGCCTCGACGCGATCGCCGGCCATGTAGATCTCGAAGTCATCGAAAAACGCCGGCGCCTCGGCCTGCATCACGCGCAGCACCGCGATCGCCATGCGACGAATCTCGAACTCGGCCGCCTCGCTCGCGCGCAGCTCGAGCATCGTGCGCCACGCACGCGCGTTGCCGGTGACGACGATCTTGGTCTCCGTGCTGTTCGGCAGCACTCCACGCGCCGCCTCACGCGCCATCTTGCGACGGTGCACCTTGTCGTCCACCCACGCGTAGCGGTCCATGAGCTGGTCGACGAGGGCGACGTAGCTGTCGAGCGCGGCCGTCACCTGCGCCGTCCACGCCGCCTCGAGTGCCGCATCGCCCATGATCGCGGGCGGCATCACGAAGCACGCGTCGCTTTCGTCGACGTAGCGCTGCGAGAGCTGCGAATATGCGAAGCCCGCGCGATGACGCACGAGTTCGTGCGTGAGCGAGCGGCTGATGCCTTCGAGCAGCAGCGAGAAGTTCGCGTGCTCCAGCACACTGCCATGCCCCTGCTTCTTGATGTTGCCGAGGTACTCGCGTGTGCTGCGACCGGCCGGATTGCGCTGCGACATGTAGCACAGACGACCCGCGAACTCCGCCAGCCGCTCGCCATCGGTGCTGTCGCCCATCCACTGCACCGGCAGATGCTCCGGCTCGGCGAAGGCGGGACGCGACAGGACGGTCACGCGCGGGGCGCGCAGGATGGCGGACTCGGGGAGCGGCATCGGGGAGCAGGAGCGCAGGGGAAGGCCAACCGATGTCGTCGCGACAGCGCGGCGGCTCGGCACAGCCGGGAAAAGTGGCCGGACGGGGGGCTGAAGGCAAAGGTGGGTGGCCAGTCAGCAGCGCGGCTGGCGCCGCGTGGCGGGGGCCATTCAGCGTCGCGGCTGGCGCCGCGCAGCAGAGGCGGCGCGGTCGGGTCGACTAGGGCGCGGTGCTGGCCTTGCGCTTGCGCACCGCGGCGTACACCTGGATGCCGAGGCCGAGCAGGACCGTCATGACGGCGGCCACGCCGAGTCCGGCGAGCAGTCCCACCGAATCGCGCAGCACGGCGTAGGTCACGATCAGCACGAGCACCACGGTGGGCACCTCGTTCATCACCCGAAACCGCTCGCTCGACATGACCGTCTCTCCGCGCGCGAGGCGCTTGACCACCCCCGACATCCAGCCGTGGTAGCCCGACAACAGCACGAGCAGCACGAGCTTGACGATGAGCCACCGCTGCGACAGCAGCGCGCTGTTGTGCCCGATCATCGCGAGGCCGGCCAACCACGTCGCGATCATGGCGGGCGTCGTGATGATGCCGAGCAGGCGCTGCTCCATGATCGCGTACTGCGCGGTGAGTACGTCACGTGCGCCATCGGTGCGGGCCTGCGCCTCGGCGTGATACACGAACAGTCGTGGCAAGTAGAACAGGCCGGCCATCCACGTGACCATGCCCACGAGATGAAAGATCTTGAAGTAGAGATACACGGCAATCCATCGCGAAAGACTGAAACAATGCGCGGTGCGCGCGCCTTACAACGTCGGGTCGATCGCGTGCAGGCGGAAGCGGTGCCACGCACGATCGCGTTCGATCGCGGCGAGCGCGTCGTGCGCGATGGCGCCAAGCGGTGGCGCCGCCGGGTCGTGACGCAACGTCATGAGCGGATCGTCACCGTCGACGGCCAGCTTGACGCCGTGGTTGAGGACGCTCCACGGGTCACCGGCCTGCTTGAGTACACGGAACGCCGTCATCGCCTCGGACGACCAGACGCGCGGCAGCAGCGACGCGCGCAGTCGCCCGTCACCGTGTTCGCCCGCGAGGGTGCCACCGAGTCGTGCCGTGAGATCACAGACCTCGTCGAGCAGGGCGCGCGTGCGATCGCGCCAATCCGTGCGCGTGACGTCGAGCAGCGGATTGACGTGCACGTGCGCGTCACCCGCGTGTCCGAAAATCACCCCCAACGTGTCCGCACGCGTGAGTGCACCGCGCACGCCGCGCACATAGTCGGGCAGTCGTTCCGGTGGCACGCACCCATCCTCGATGAACTGCATGCTGCGCAGACGCGGCGCGAGTTGCGCAAGAATCGGACTCGCCGCGTGACGCAGCGACCACAAGGCCTTCTCGGCGCCCGCGTGTGATGCGGTGGTCACTTCGCGTGCGCCGGCGCGCGTGAACGCTCGACCAAGGAGAATCGCCGCGTCGCGAGCGGCTGCGGCGTGCTCCCCTTCCACTTCGGCGATGAGCACCGCGTCGACACCACGCGGGATGCCGGGCGTGTTGCGTTGCGCGGCGACGTCGAGGAAGGTGCGGTCGAGCAGCTCGCACGCGGTCGCTCCCGCGTCTCGCGCGGCCATGGCGGCCAGTGTCGCACGATCGAGCGAATCGAACGTCGCGAGCAGCGTGGCCGTCGCCCCGGCGACGGGTACGAGTCGCAACTCCACCGCCGTGAACAGTGCGAGCGTCCCCTCACTGCCCGCGAGCAGCGTGAGCAGGGCCTCACCCGTCGCTTGTGCATCGCGCTGCAACACCGCGTGCGCCGCGCCGATGGCGTAGCCGGACGACTCCTTGCGCACGCCACGATGCGACAACAACGCGGCGTCGAGCGTTCGTCCGGCGGTGCGCACCGCATCGAGCATCGCGCGCACGAGCGGAATACCCTCGGGCGCCGGTGCGTCGGCGCGTACCCACGCGCGCACACCGTTTGCAAACACGCACTCGAGGCCATGCACCCACGCGCGCGTGTCGCCGAAGCGCAACGTGCGCGCGCCGGCGGCGTTGGCGGCCACCATGCCGCCAATCGTGCAAAACGCGCCGCTCGACGGGTCCACCGGAAAGCGCAGGCCAACAGCCCGAGCCGCTGTGTCCACGGCACCGCGTAACGCGCCCGGTCCGCAGCGGACGCGCTGCGCGTGCACGTCCACCGCCTCGATCCGCTGCAGCCGCGACAGGTCGACGATCACACCGGTACCCACCGCGCCCGCGGCCATGCCGCTCCCCGAGCCGCGCGGGATGAGCGAGAAACCGTCGCGTCGCGCCGCGACGACCAATGTGCTGACATCGTCCGCATCGGCCGGGACTGCGACGGCGGCGGGCAGCACGCGCGCGATGCCGGCGCCCTGGCTGTAGAGCTCCCGCGCGGTCAGATCGGCCCGCCAGAGTCCCCGAAAACCGCTCGGTCGCTCGAGCGCTGGCCCGAACGCCGGCGCGGGTCGCGCGACGCCCTCGCGCGGCGCCGCCGCAGCGCCAGACGCCTCGGGCGCAAGCGATCCGGACGCGGGTGATCCCGGGGAAATGGGCGCAGCCATGTGGGGAGTCTGGCCCCGGCACGCGCGCCTGACAAGCACTGCCGGCGGTGAGCTCCGGCGGACCGTGACCGGCGCCACGTTCCTGTCGTATGTTTCCGGACACCTGATTCCGGACTCCATGTCACTGCCCCCCGACCTGCACGCCTCCATCACCGCCGCCGTCGCCGCCCGCGACGCCGATCGGTTCTGCGCGCTGATCCTGCCGGCGGTGTCGCGCACCTTCGCGCTCGGCATCAAGGTGCTGCCCGGTCACCTCGGGCAGGCGGTGCTCGATGCATACCTGCTCTGTCGCATCGCCGACACCATCGAGGACGCCCCCGGCATCGCGCCCGATGCGAAGGGTGTGCTCTTTCGCGACGTGCTCGCGGGCTTCGACGACCCGGCGGCCATCACGCGCCTCGTGGCCGGCGTACAGGCCCTCCCCGGCGAGCCGGCGCACCTCATGCTTGTGCACCACGCCGACCTCGTGTATGCGCACTTCGCCGAGTTGCCGGCGAAGACGCGCGAGGTCGTGCGCACGTGGGTGACGGAAATGGTGGTGGGCATGGACAAGTTCGTGCACCGCTACCCCGACGGCATTCGCATTCAGACGCTCGACGAGTACAAGGAGTACTGCTACTACGTCGCCGGCACGGTGGGGTACATGCTCACCGATCTCTGGTTCGAGCACGCACCGAGCATCGGGCGCGCGCGCTACGAAGTGCTGCGGGAACGGTGTCGCGCATTTGCCGAAGCACTGCAGACGGTGAACATCCTCAAGGACGTCGCCGTCGACGCGGAAAAGGAGAACTCCATCTACGTGCCCGAGGAACTGCTGCGCGCGCACGGCAGCACGCAGGGGCACATTCTCGCGCCCGATCTGCTGGCCACCAATCGGGAAGCACTCGGTCGCCTGATCGATCTCGCGTGGCACGATCTCGATGAAGCGCGGCGCTACCTGCTCGACATTCCACGTCGTGCGGTATCGATTCGCCTGTTCTGCCTGTTGCCGCTGCTCTTCGCGTACGCCACCATGCGCGACCTCGTGCAGAGCACTGCGATGCTCGTGCCGGGTGGCACGGTGAAGATCTCGCGACGCGAAGTGAAGTCGCTGCTCATGGCCGGCCCCATGCTCGTGATGAGCAACGCCGGCGTGCGTCGCCTCGTGGAGCGCGTGCGTCGGCGATCGTTCGAACTGGCGTTCGCGTAGACACACGCAACCGCGCTGCGCCGCGCGTCAGTAGCGCGGCGGAATCAGCGACTGCTTGAGCTGTTCGAGCAGCGACGGTGGTGCGCCACGATCGCCATGCTCCAGCGCATCGAGCAGCTGCTCCAGTCGCAACTGCGTGCGCGAGACGGCGTCGTGAAAGCTCTTCTTGATGCCGCGCCACACGAGTGAGCTCACGCCCGCCTGGAGCGAACCGAGCGCGACTGCCAACACCGCGAGCGGTGCGGCATCCACCGGCCCCGAGCCGAGGCTGGTGAGGATGGTCATGGGCAGAATCCACCCGGCCGCGAGCAGGCCGTTCACCACGGCCAGCACCATCGTGCCGTCGCGCAGCGACTTGCGATGCAGGCGCAGATCGGCGTCGAGACGCACGAGCGAGCGCGTGCCATCGACCGCCGTGACGGTGGCCGCGACCTCGTCGACTTTCTGCAGGTCGGCCGGCCGGCCACCCAGACTGCGCGCGATGCCGGCGAACGGATTGCGCTGCCGCTCCCACGAGACGCGCTGGCCGAAGCGACGCTTCACGACCATCTGCTCCTCGCGCTGCATGAAGCGATCGAGCGTGCTCAGGACCTGCTCGGGCGTCCCCGGCACCGCGCGCTGCGCGGCGAGCTGCGCGGCGCCGAGCGCCTCCTCGATGCGGCCGGGGGGCGTCTCGGGGAGCGAGACCGCTCGGCCGCGCTCTTCCGCAATGGCCAGGCGCAGGTGCTCCGGGTCGATGCCGACCTCGCGTCCGATCTCGAGCAGCTGCGCTTCACTGATCGTCTCGGGGGCCTCCGCACCCGAGGCCTGCAACTCGGTGGCGCGCGCCAGCACCCGCTCGAGGGCGGAACGCGGGAGCACCGAAGGAGGAGTCGGGGACGTCGAAGTCGCGGTGCGGGGCTCGGTCATGTCTACTCTACGCGCAAAGGACGCGCCGCGTGTCAGATACCGGCCAGTGCGATCTCGATCTGCCGACGGATGGCGTCGGTGATGGCCGTCGGCACCGGGTAGGCGCGCGCGAGCGCGTCGAGCCACGCGGCGTCGGTGCCGCTCGTGGGCACCCGATGCCCACCCTGCGCCAGATAGTACCGCGCGTACGGGACCACGAGTTCCGGAGCGATCGCCTCGAGCAGCAACGCGCCGGCGCGCGCCTGTGCAAGGCCCACGAGTCGCGCGGCCGATCCGTCACGCTTCTGCGCGGGCGTGGTGTGATCATCCACGGCCGACGCGACCGTGGAGCCGGTCACTTCGTGCGCGAACACCGCGAGCGCCTCGCGCGCGTCCTGCTGTCGACCGGGCAGCGGCACCGCCACCACGGTCTGCCCGTCGCGCCCGCCCGCCACGCGTCCCTCGGGGCCGAGCGGCAACGACAGGAGCAGCTCGCCGCTGCGCTGATTGGTGGCGTTGAGGAAACGTTGGAACTTCGCACGATACGTCGTTTCCCACGACGCGAGAATCGCGTCCTGCACGAGCGAGCGATCGCGCTGTGTGGCGGTCCACCACGCGTCGTAGAACGCGCGCCGCTCATCGAGCAGCCCATCCCAGAAGCGACGCAACCACGTGCGATCGGCGGGCGTGGGAAACTGCGACGCAAGAAAGTTGATCTCCGCCGCACGCTCCTGCGACGTGGCACGACGCGGATCGCCCTCGGCGGCGAAGAACGCGTCGATCGCGCCGCTCAGCGACTCCCACGTGGGAAAGCTGAACACGGCAAACTGCGCGTTCTGCAATGCGGGTGAGCGCGCGAGGCGACTGCGCAGCGAGTCACCGTTGGCGTCAAGTGCGGTGAGCACGTTTGCGCGATTGCGCAGCACGATCATCGAATCGCGATAGCCGCGGCGGAACAAGGGCACCGGCGTCGTGTCCGTGGTGAGCAGGCCGAAGCCGTGCAGCCAGAGGTCCACGTGTGACGCGGTGCGTACGGGCCAGCGGGCGACCGTGGGCGCCGGGAGGGCATCTGGCGTGCGGCTTTGTGGCACGCACGCACTGCCGAGCAGTGTGACGCACGCGCCGAGCGCGACGGAACGGAGCGCGCGGATCAGATCAGGGCGAGGAGTCGCAGGCATCCCCCAAGATTACAACGAACGTCCGTCCGCCACACGGGCGGGGAGGGGCTGCAGGCGCAGCTGCCGCAGGACGTAGTCGGTGACCTGTTCGGTGGTGGCTCGGCCACCGAGGTCGGCGGTGGTCACCTGCGCCGCGAGCGAGGCGAGCACCGCTGCGTGCACCATCTCGGCCGCAGATCGATGGCCACAGCTGTCGAGCAGCAGCCCGGCGGTGCGAATCGCCGCGAGCGGATTGGCGCGTCCCGTCCCCACGAGATCGGGAGCGCTGCCGTGGACGGGCTCGAAGAGCGAGCACCGTCCCGGATGCAGATTCGCGCTCGGCACGATGCCCATGCCGCCCACGAGGCCGGCCGTCAGATCGCTGAGGATTTCACCGAAGAGATTCGTGGTGACGAGCACGTCGAGCCGTTCAGGAGCGCGTACCAGATCGTGCGCGAGCGTGTCGACCAGTCGCACATCGTGCGCGATCTCCGGATACTCGGACGCGACCGTGTGAAACGCGTGTCGCCACACGCGATGTGCCGGCACGAGATTCGTCTTGTCGACGAGCGTCACGCGGCGCCGTCCCCGCTGACGCGCCCACTCGAAGGCAAAGCGCAGCAGCCGCGCGACCAGGTGCGGTACGTGCCACTCCTCGGTGACGTACGCGTCTTCGTCGTCGGTGACGCGCACGCGTCGATCACGATCGGGGTGAAAGCCCTCGAGGTTCTCACTGATGACAACGAGGTCGACGCGCGAGCGGCCACTCTGCGCACTCGCGAGCGGCGAGAGCGTCGGCGTGAGCAGCTGCGCCGGCCTGATGTTCGCGTAGAGATCGAGGCCCGTGAAGAGCGCGTGGCGAATGAGGCGCACGTGCGCGTGATCCTTCACGCGCGGATCGCCGAGGGCTCCCGCGAGGATGGCGTCAAACGACCGACCGATGCGCTGCACTTCGCCGGAGGGCAGTCCGGTGCCGGTCGCGAGAAACCACGTCGCGTTGTACGGGAGCGCCTCGAGGTGCAGGGGGATGTCGAGTCGCTCGCACACCACCTGCAGGACCGCGACGGCGGAGGCCGTGACATCGGGGCCGATTCCATCACCGGCCAGTGTGGCCACGCGCAGCGGCGGCGCGCTCACGGCGAACCTCGCCGGGCCGCCGCGGCCGTCACTCGTGCGACCCGCTCGCGGTGCCTGCCGGTGCGAGCGTTCGCACCGCCATGGAGTCGTCGTCGGACTGACGGCCGCAGGTCACGCAGAATCGCCACTCGCGATCGAGTTCGGTGCTGCACGCCGGGCACTGGCGTACGGTCAGGTCGAGGCCACAGTGCGGGCAGTAGCGCAGTGTGCGACCCGACGGCAGCCCGCCACCGCAGTAGACGCAGTCGCAGTGCGACGCCTCGTGCGCGACTGGCGCGGCGATGGGTGTGCTGCTGCCCTGTCGCGTCGCCTCGTGCTCCACGGCGGCGGCCGCCGCGACGCGAGAACTGTCGCCCACGAGCGCGAACGCGCCGCTCCGCAGGGCGAGCGGGCTGCGCGCCCACGTGCGCACCATGGAGAGCGCGGGTGATCCCTGCTGCAGCGCCGTGCGGCACGCCTGCTGCAGCCCGGCGTCGGCGGCGAGATACCCGCGCTCGCCCGTCAACAGGCGCAGCAGCGTGGTCTCGTAACCACTCGGGCCCCCGTCGGCGAGTTCGCGTCGCGCATCCGAATACGGCGCCAACCGCTCCTCGAGATCGGCGAGCGTGAAGCCGCGTTCGAGGAGGTGCGGGTACGTGGCGCGCACGGTGCGCGCGATACGGAAGGCGAGGCGATCGAGGTCGTCCATGACGGGCGGCGGGAGCGAACGGAAACGCGACGGACGAACGCGCTCAGCGACCGTCGGCGCTCTGCCGAGCGTCGATGTCGTTGCGCACCAGATCGCGATTCGTGCCACCGATCTGATCGACGAGGCGCTCGTAGTACGCCTTCTCGTTCACCTGCGCGTCGTTCCAACCGTAGTTGTAGCCGAGCGCGATGCCGACCGCGAGGGCAAAAAGGAACTTGAACATGGACGGTGACGGAAAGGGCCGGTGCAGAAAGGCAACGGACTAGGTCACTGAGTAGACGAGGCGCCCGCCGCTCGGGTCACGCCGGCTTGGCCGAGGCGCGAAAGGTGTCGGCATGCGGGAACGGCTGCGGTGACGCCGTGCTGCCGGCGCGACGGTTGGCGAACCAGTCGTCGAAGCCCGACGCGACCAACCCATCCGAGCGATCCTGCTGGGTGGCCGCCCGCACGGCGAGGTCATTGGCGTACTCGTTCTGCGCGTGGCCCGCGTGCCCGCGAACCCAGCGCCACTCGACCTCGTGCGTGCGCAACGCCGCGACCGCGGCCTGCCACAGCTCCACATTCTCCACCGCGCCTTCCTTGCGACGCCAACCGCGTCGAATCCAGCCGTGGACCCAGCTCGTCATGCCATCCACGATGTAGCGCGAATCGGTCGTGAACTGCACGCTCAACGTGTTGCCCTTGCGCGAGATCGCGTCGAAGGTGTCGATCACCGACCGGAGCGCCATGCGATTGTTCGTCGTATCCGGTTCGGCGGCCCACACATCGAACCGTCGCACGGCGCCGTCCTTGCCGAGATACTCGACCAGTGCGCCGAGTCCCCCGGGCGTTGCTCCGGCCTTGCCGTTGCCGAGACACGATTCATCGGCGTACACGGCCACGAGTGGAAATCGCGCGCTCATGCGATCCCGCCGGTACGCTCAGCCGACACGCTGCAGATCGTCGAGTTCATCGAGTTGAAAGACGAGGCGATCCCCGGTGGTGGGGTGCCGCGTGATGAGTTGTTCGCGGCCGCGCTCGTGCCCGATGCGTTCGGGAATCACCACGTACTCGTGCTGTCGCCGGCGCACGGCAATGCGTTCGCCGCGATCGATCGCGCGTTCAAGAGTGTCGTACTGGGCGACGCTGAGTGCCGGCATCAGCGTCCGCGCTCGTCGCGGCCCCACGCGCTCACCACGCGTTCGAGCACGTCGGTGGCGAGGTGCAGCTCTGCTTCGTCGATCCACTCCTCGGCCGCGTGCGCGCGCGCGATGTCGCCGGGACCGAAGCAGACGGCCTGAATGCCCGCAGCGGTGAAGAGCGCGGCGTCGGTCCAGCAGGACAGACCATCGACCGACGCTGGTTGGCCCGCCGCGGTGAGTGCGCTCGTGAGCGCGCGCACCACCGGCGCGTTCACGGCGACATCGTTGGCCGGTTGCGTGGTGTGTCGCGTGAATTCGGCGCGAAACGTCGGGCGACGTCGCGCGATCGCATCACAGAGCGCCTGCACTTCCGCGAACACGTCGTCGGACGCTTCACCGGGAATCGTGCGACGCTCCAGTTGCAGAGAGCACGCGTCGGGATACGTCGACCAACCGGTGCCACCACGAATCGTCGACGCGTGAATGGACGGATGCCCGAGCAGCGCGTGAGAACGCTGCGAGAGCGTATCGTCGTCGTACTGCACCAGTGCGGCGAGCAGGAGGCCGGCGTGGGCAATGGCATCGATGCCCACGTCGGGTCGACTGCCGTGCGCCGCGCGACCGTGCACCTGCACGTCGAACCATTCGAAGCCCTTGTGCGCCGGTGCGACCGCGAGCCGCGTCGGCTCGGTGACAATCGCCGCAGTCGCCGTCAGTCCGTCGGCGAGCAGCGCGCTCGTGCCAAGACTCCGATACTCCTCGTCGCACACTGCGGTGATCACGATCTCGCTCGCGAGCGCGCCACGCGCTGACGCACGGGCCGCAGCGACGCACATCGCCGCGATGCCGCCCTTCATGTCGTTCGATCCGCGTCCGTACAGCCGACCATTGACGCGCACCGGATCGAACGGCGCGTGGGTCATCCCGTCGGTGCCCACCACGTCGAGATGTCCGTTCAGCACGAGCGGCGTGCGCCCGGGCGGACCGACCCGCGCGATGAGATTCGTTCGGCCGGGCACGACATCGTGCACGGACACGGCGCATCCCCAGCCGGCGAGGATTTCGCCAAGTCGCTCGGCCACGGCGCGCTCACCGGGCGCCCCGGGGACGAGTTCAGGATTGCGCGAATCGAACGAGACGAGCTCGGCGGTCAGCGCGACGGGGTCGAGCGGGAAGCGTGAAGACACACCGGGAGGATAACGTGCGGCGCGCGCGTTGCGCAGGCGGG
>JALOPN010000023.1 GCA_025453875.1 Gemmatimonadaceae bacterium
GGTCGGCGAGTCCGCGATCGATCAGTTGCTCACGCGATTCATGACCGAACCGTGGCGCACGAGCGAGGCGGTGCTGACGCTGTTCGGCGAAGTGCTGGCGGCCGAACACGTCACGTGGTTCACCGACGCGCTGCAACGGCCGCGGGTGGGCGCGACGCCATAGCGCACGACGAGGGCGTGTCGTGCGCGGCGCACGGAATCCGATGAAACGGATGCCCCTGCGTGATGCCCCGTCCCCCGTCCTCTTGCTCATGCGCTCGTTCAACCGGACCACCCGCGCGTTCGTCCTCGGCGCGTCATTGATGGCGGTTTCGCTTTCGGCGGTGGCGGCGATCCCCGCCCAGCCATCGCCCATGGTGGTGTTCGATTCGTTTCTCGACACGCGTTTCTTCCTCACGGGCGCATCGCCGCGCCTCAAGGATGGCGGCATCATGCTCGCCTTCGCGCCGGCCGATCCGGTCCAGGCGATCGTTCGCCACCTATCGGGTCACGAATGCCGATCTCGGCCCGGAGGAAGGCGAGCGCACACTCGAGCTCGAGGTGAACGGCAAGGTGGCGGGCGCCATGACGTTCACCGTGCGCAAGGTGTCGAGCGGCGACGCATTCGATCCGACCGCCACGTGGGTGCTGGACGGGCCGTGGCGCACGCATGCCTACATCGCGCACAACCCCGAAGGCACCGGAGCCGACGCCGGCATGCGCATGCACCTCTGGGCGAGCAAGCACGACCTCCCGGGTGGCAAGCCGGCGCCCATCGTCTTGCGCGGACGTGTCGGGGGACGCACGCTCTTCACCACGCATCCGACGCACGTGAGCGCCCCCGACTTCCAGTTCTACGACATCCCGCTCAGCATCGACGGCACCAACGCCACGCTAAACGCGGCGCGCATGGCCGGTGTGAACGGCACGCTCACCATCGATGTGCTGCAGGGGCAGACCGTGTTGCGCACGTTCACCATTCCGGTGACCAACGGCAGCTTCGCCGAGCATCCGCTCAGTGCACTTGATACGAAGGAACCGCTTCGCTTCCTGTCGCCACGGGTGATGACCATCAACGGCGTCATCAGCCGATGGCAGCGCTTCTGGATGACGCGATGAAGGGCATCGTGTGAGCGAACGACCGACCGTTCAGGGTGTCGCGCGCAGGCCGCGTTGACGCGCCCCACCTTGCACGAGTACCACCGCGATCACGGTTCCACTCGCATCACGCTCGAATTCGAGCGCGGCCTCCACGCCGCGCACACGCCACCGCGAAGGCGACTCCGCGAGGAGCGAGAGCTTCTGCTGATTGGTCGCTTGCGCGACGAGGCCATTCCCCTCGCGTGTGACCGTGATCGCGAAGGCGGGTGAAAGTCGGTACGTGCCGACCAGCTCGTCGAGCACCCGCGCATCCACCGCCACCGTCGGCGCCGTCACGCGCGCTGCCGGCGGTGGGCGCAGCGGCAGGGCCGCGTCGATGAGGTGCAGCCCGAGATCGTCGATGCTGGTCGTGCTGTTGGTCAACACCACGGCTGCATATCCGGTCGCGCGATTGCACCCGAGAAAGCTGCGAAAGCCGCCGGTGCCGCCATTGTGCCAGTGCACCACACCACTCGGCACCGTCGTCGCGATCCAATGCAACCCGATGCGATGGGGCGCGAAGTCGCGCCGCGGGCGCTGCGCCTCGGCGATGTACGTCGCGAGCGGTTGCGGGGCCTTGCCGAGACACGCCGCCGCAAACGCCGTCATGTCCTGTAGCGTCGACACGATCGCGCCCGCGCTCGCGAGATAGTCGAGGTGCCAGCGCGCGCTCGGCCCGTCGTCGTCATGTCCCTGGGCAAACGCGGCGACGTCGTCGGGTGAGGTCTGCACGCCGAACTCGGCGAGTTGCAGAGGACGCGCGATACGATCACGCACCAGTGTCTCGAAGCTCTCCGCGCCCGCGCGGCGCACGAGCACCTGACCGAGCAGGCCGGCACCGACGTTCGAGTACTCCGACTTGGTGCCGGGCGAGAAGCGAAGTGCGGTGGTGTTGGCCAGACTGCGCCACACCACGGCCGAATCCACATCGGCCCACGGATCGGACGCGTTGGCGGGCATGTGCCCTTCGGGAAAGCTCGGCAGCCCGGAGCGATGCGTCGCGAGATCGAGGAGCGTGATGCGATCGCCCTCCGGCGGCAGGCGCAGCCCGGGTAGGGCGTCCACCAGCCGGTCGTCCTCGCGGACTTCGCCACGGGCCAGCGCCTCGGCGAAGAGCACGCCGGTCACGGCCTTCGTGATGGAGCCGATCTCGAAGCGCGTCGTGGCCGATGTCGCGGCGCCGTCCGGTGAACCGGCGCGTCCGACCATCGCAGTCACCGTACCGCTCGGCGAGATCTGTGCCGCGACGATCGCCGGGTTGCGCCCGAGCGCGACGCGGGCCTCGAGGAGCGACCGCAGCGAGGCCGTCGTGTGTGTGGTCCCGGCGGCTGGCGCGGGCGCCTGCGATGAGAGCGGCGCGGGCAGAGGCGCCAGCAGCAACAGCGCGGAGACGGTCGCAGGACCGATCGCCGAGCGTGCGGGGCGCACGATCGAAGTGTTCACGGCAGGAGGCATGCTGCCCCGTACGACGCGGAACATCCGAGCGTTTCGTGCGGACCGTCTATCTTGCGGCATGCGATCCGATGCTCTGGACACGCGGCGCCGCTCGTGGCCCTCCGCGCTCGCGGTGGCGTTGCTGGGCGCCAGCATGGGTCTGGCCTGTGACGTGCCCGAGCGCACCGTCCCGACGCGCGTGGAGGTGGCGGCGCCCACACGTGATGTGCGAAACGACCGACGCGCCGTGCAGGCGGCTGTGGCCTCGCTCATCCCTGGCGACACACTGTCCTTCGCCGCTGGCACCTATCGCGTGGGCGGCGGACTCGTCGTGTCGGTGCCCGATGTCGTGCTGCAGGGGAACGCCGACGGCACGGTGCTCGAGGGGTGCTCGCCCACGGGTGTGCAGGCGATGGGAGAGGAGGCGTTCTTCGCCGAATGCGCCGGCCTGGTACTTACCGGAGCGCGACAGCAGGTGCGTGGCCTCACGTTCGCACGCTTCAGCACGGCGCTCGTGCTCGCGGGTGGGCGCGACAGCGTCGGTCCGGTCGCGCAGACCGCCGGCGGCCAGCGCGTCGAGGGGAATACCTTCCGCGAATCGTCGAGCGTGGAAGTATGGGCCGACGCGGACGTCCCGATCGTGCTTCGCAACAATCGCTTCCTGCATCTGCATCATCCGCTCCAGCTGCTCGGCCGCGGCATCGAAGTGCGGGACAACCGTATCGAGTCGACCGATGAGACGCGAGTGCCGTACGCATCGCCGGGGAGCGCGATCACGATGCGCCCGTTGCGCGACGGGCGGTGTGGCGACATCACGATCGTGGGCAATACGCTGCGCGGGCACGCGGACGGCGTCGTGCTGATGATCGCGCCAGATGACGCGGCGGGCGCGCGCTGCTCCCGTGTGCTGGTGGAAGACAATACGATCGCGCTCTCGGCGACGCGTCGCGGCGTGGGCATACGCCTGGTCAATGTGCAGCGCGCATTGCTGGAGGGCTGGCTCGACCTGCCTGCGCCGGCGAACGGCTGGCCGTCAGGCTTTGCCGACGCCCGGATCGAGTCGGTGCGCGTCGCGCGGAATCAGATCGACGGCGCGGTTGGGGTGGCGGTGGAGCTGCTCTTTGCGAGTGGCGTCGAGGTTGCCGAGAATCGGATCGCAACCGTGGCGCCGCTGGCGGCTGCCGACCGCGATGCGCTCGTGCGTGCAGGCACCCTTGGTG
The DNA here is from genome assembly GCA_025453875.1 of Gemmatimonadaceae bacterium. Lineage (GTDB taxonomy): Bacteria > Gemmatimonadota > Gemmatimonadetes > Gemmatimonadales > Gemmatimonadaceae > JAABRT01. Next base: position 3,774 of record JALOPN010000023.1, read on the forward strand.
AAGGCGCGGGGCTGTGGTTGCTCTCGCCGGACTGGCGGCGCGGGAATGGGCGGGCGGTGTGGCAGTGGCCCGCGATCGCGGCGCCGCCGCGCTGATGCGCGACCGGTCGGGTCGGCACGCGCTGGCTGGCGCGATTCGCGTCTGGAGGATAGGCTCGATGATCCCTTCGTTCACTCCGGCTTCGGATCGGCCCGTGTCTCCCGTCCTGTCCCGTTCGTCTCTGTGGCTTGTCGCCCTGCCGTTTGTGGCGGCCTGTGCCGCGGCATCCACCACGCCGCCAGCCACCGCGTCGGCGCCCGTCGCGGCGGCTGGCCCCGCAAACACCGCGCCGAGCGCGGCGCATGACGCACACGCGGCGCACGCCGCACCGGCCGCGGCTCATGATGCGCACGCCGGTCACACCATGTCGAGCATGCCACCCGTCACCATTCCGGCGGGAGCGATGATCACCGAAGCCGACGTGCGCTTCATGCAGCACATGATTGCGCATCACGCACAGGCCGTGTTCATGACGCGACTGGCCGACTCTGCCGGTGCCAGCGCGCGCGTGCTCACGCTGGCTCGCAAGATCGATCTCTCGCAGGCGGGAGAGATCAAGATCATGCAGGACTGGCTGCGCGAGTACGGACAGCATGTCCCCGATACCGAGTCGTGGCGCGGCATGCGCATGGTGGGGATGCTCACCGAGGAGCAGCTCGCGCAGTTGCAGCAGGCCAGAGGTACCGCGTTCGATCGACTTTTTCTGCGGCTCATGATTCAGCACCACGAAGGTGCGATCACCATGGTCGCCGATCTGCTCAAGTCGCCGCGTGCCGCGCAGGAAGTGGACATTTCGGTGCTGGCCAACGAGATCGAAGCCGCACAAATGGCCGAAATCGGCTTGATGTGGCAGATGCTTGCGGACATTCCCTGAGTCGTTCGGGCGGCGCGTCAGCGCGTCGCGCGTGTCGTTTCGTGCCCTTTCCCACCCATCCCCTCGCCACTCTGGAGTCGCTCCCCATGCGATGCCCCCCGCTGTCTCCGTACGCTCGCTCCGTTGCGGCGTCCGGCCTTGTCGCGCTCCTGGCCGCGCCGGCGCTGCTCGATGCGCAGACGTATCCGAACGCGAATGATCCGCGCAACAATCTGAAGCCGGGCCTGCACGATGCCGGCGTGGCGCTGCAGCACATGCGCCTCGTCTCCACGACACGCAAGCCGGCCGAGCTCGACACGATTCGTGGTCTCACCTTCACGAACTCCGATCTCGCCTTCAAGGGCACGACGGTCTACGTGGGCAACTTCGCGGGCTTCTCGATCTACGACGTGAAGAACCCGGCCAAGCCCGAACTGCTCTCCGTGGTGCCGTGCATCACGTCGCAGGGTGATCCGTCGATCTGGGGGAACCTGCTCTTCGTGTCCGCTGAAGGCGCGGGCAACCGCAACGACTGCGGCAAGGGCGGCGTGACGAACGAGCAGGATCACATGGCGGGCGTGCGCATCTACGACGTGAGCAACCCGCGGGCGCCGAAGTTCCTGAAGAACGTGCAGACGTGCAAGGGCTCGCACACGCACACGCTGGTGCCGCATCCGACGGACGCCAACATCATGTACCTGTATGTGTCGGGGAGTCAGGGCGCGCGTCCGGCCACCGAACTGGCCGGCTGCAAGAACGGCCCCGATCCGGCGGACGAGAGCAACTCCCTGTATCGCCTTGATGTGATCAAGGTGGATCGTCGCAATCCGCAGGCCGCTGACGTGGTGACCGGCGCGCGCATCTTCACCGGCCTTGGTCCGGCGCCGGCGCGTGGCGGGCGTGCGCGCGCGGCGCGTGCGATGTCGGGCGCCGACAGTGCGGAAATGGCGGCCTACGCCATGACGGGTCCGCGCAACTGCCACGACGTGACGGCGTATCCGGCGATGGGACTGCTGGCGGGCGCGTGCGCGAGCTACGGTCTGCTCGTCGACATCTCGCAGCCGGAGAAGCCGCGTCGGCTCGACGCCGTGGCCGACACGATGTTCTCGCTCTGGCACACGGCGGTGTTCAGCAACGATGGCAAGAAGGTCGTCTTCACCGACGAGTGGGGCGGTGGCACCTCGCCGAACTGCCAGGCGATTCATCCGCTCGAGATGGGTGGCAACACCACGCTCGTGATCGGCGCCGACAAGAAGTTCACCCAGCACGCCTACTTCAAGCTGCCCTCGGCGCAGACCACGCGCGAGAATTGTGTGTCGCACAACGGCTCGCTCATTCCGGTGCCGGGGCGCGACATCATGGTGCAGGGGTGGTATCAGGGTGGTGTCGACGTGATCGACTTCACCGATCCGGACAAGCCGTTCGAGATCGCGTACTTCGATCGTGGTCCGGTCGATCCGCCGTCGGATGGCGAGCCGAACAGCCGCGCCCGCGGCACGATCGCCGGCTCATGGGGTGCCTACTGGCACAACGGCCTCATCTACTCGTCGGAGATGGCGCGTGGACTCGACATCCTCGAGGTGCTGCCGAGCGAGCATCTCTCGGCCAACGAGCTCGCGGCGGCGAAGTTGGTGATGTTCGACGAGTTCAATCCGCAGAGTCAGCCGCGCATCGTCTGGCCGGCGGCCTTCCCGGTGGTGCGCTCGTACCTCGACCAGCTCGTGCGTGGACAGGGGCTGCCGGTGGCGCGGACGACGGCCATTGCGCAGGCGCTCGACGCGGCCGAGCGGCAGTCGGGCGCGGCGCGCAAGAGCGCGCTTACCACGCTGGCCGGTCAGGTGGACCGGGACGCGGCCGGTGCGAAGGACGCCGACCGCGTGCGCGCGATGGCGGCCGCGATGCGTGATCTCGCGAACGCGACGCGCTGATCGCACCGCGAGTGATCTGATCGCCCAGATCTGACCGATCGCCTCGCGCCTCCCGACATCGTCGGGTGGCGCGAGGCGATCGGCGTTCTCAGATCAGCGACTCGTGCTCACCGGAGCGTCGCCTCGAGCACGATCGGCACCGCCGACAGCGCCTTCGACACCGGACAGCCCGCCTTTGCTGCGTTCGCGAGCGCGTGGAACTGCTCGGACGCGATGCCCGGTACCGAGGCCGTGAGTTGCAGCGTGATCTGCGTGAGCGACCAGCCGCCCTCACCCTGCGCCATGTCGATCACCGCATCCACGGCCAGCTCCTCGGGCGCGAAGCCGGCGCCACTGAGCTGAAACGACAGTGCCATCGCAAAGCAGCCCGCGTGCGCAGCGGCGATGAGCTCTTCGGGGTTGGTGCCGGCGCGGCCGTCGGCGTCCTGAAAGCGCAGCTTGAACGAATAGGGCTGGGACGACAGCACGCCGCTTGGCGTGGTGAGTGTCCCGGCGCCTTCGAGACCGGATCCGTGCCAGACGGCGGAGGCGTGACGTCGCATGCGTAGCTCCTCGAGGTGTGGGCGCGTCGACGGGGACCCCGTCGCGCTGTGATGTCGGAATCTACCGTGCCTCGCTCGGCCTGCTGCGCCACGAATATGTCACCACCCACCAATGCGAAGGGCGCGCCGCGGCTGGCGAGTCGGGCCAGTCGGTGGCAAGTTGCATGGGATGTAGTTGGCCCCTCCGGGTGCGCGCACGGTCGTGCGCCCAGTCCTCCGTTCTCATCGATCCCGCTCCGGGGAGTCTCGCATGCGACAGTCCGCCCTCTACACGGCCGCGCTTCTGTTCGTGGCCAGCGTTGCAGCACCCACGCTCGTCTCGGCGCAGGCCAACGACGAAGACTCGCGCAAGATCGCCGGCGGCGGCATCAAGGTGGCGGGCTGGCAGGGCAAGATCGACGCGAAGGAAGTGCAAGCGGGCCTCACGCTCAACGATGCGTCGCTCGTGTCGGAGGGTGGCATGCTCAAGGTCCGCACGGGCCCTGCCGTGACGTACTGGAATCCGGCCAATCGTGCGACGGGTGACTACACGGTGAAGGCCACGTTCAACGAGCCGCAGTACATGAACGTGAACAACCACCCGCACCCGTATGGCATCGTGATCGGTGGCAACGATCTCGGCACGGCGAACGAGAGCTATCTCTACTGCGCGGCGTACGGCAACGGCAACTTCATCGTGCGTGGCTTCGGACCGGCGCCGTTCCAGCTGAATGGACCGCGCGGTGAAGCCAATCCGGCCGTGAACAAGGCGGCCGGCAAGCTGCAGCCGGTGACGCAGCAGATCGCCGTGTCGGTGAAGGGCAACACGATCACGTGCGCCATCAACGGGACCGTCGTGGGGACGTACAACAAGAGCGATGTCGTCACGGCCGGCAAGCTGAAGAGCACGGACGGTGTGTACGGCGTGCGCTTCGGCCACAACACGGACGCGACGGTCACCGGCCTCACCGTCACGAAGCCGTAAGCGAGACCCCGCCCATCATGCTCGAGCATCTCATTCCGGCGCGCCGTCATTTCGACGGCGCCGATCCCATCTTCACGATGAACGCTGCCGCACAGAAGGCGGCAGCGAACGGCGTCTCGGTCATCAACGCGACCATGGGTGCGTTGCTCGACGACGACGGCAAGTTCGTGGTGCTCGACTCGGTGATGTCGCTCTATCGTCAGCTCACCCCCATGGAGATCGCGCCGTACGCGCCGATCGCTGGCGATCCGAAGTTCATCCTCGCGCTCACCCAGCGGCATTGGCCCGATCTCACGAGCTACGGCGTGGGAGTTGCCACCCCCGGTGGCACGGGTGCGCTCGCGTTGAGTCTCAAGAACCTGCTTGAGCCCGGCATGACGTTGCTCACGGTGGCGCCGTACTGGAGTCCGTACGCGACACTCGCCACTGAAGCGCGACTCACGCTCGAGACCGTGCCGTATCCGCCGGCTGGCGGCGCGCTCGATCTGGCACGGTGGCGCAGCACGGCCGAACGCATTCTGCGGGCACAGGGCCGCTTGCTCTTCTGGCTCAACGACCCGTGCCACAATCCCACCGGTCGCAGTCTGTCCACCAGCGATCGGCGGGCCCTCCTCGGCATGCTGCGCGAGCTCTCGGCGATCGGGCCGGTGACGCTGTTGCTCGATTTTGCGTATCTCGATTACGCGCGCGATCCGCAGACCGTCACCGACGCGCTCACCGACTATCGCGCGTTCGGTGAAGAAGGCCGCGTGCTGGTGGGCGCCTGTCTCAGTTTGAGCAAGGCGTTCACACTTTACGGCGCGCGCGCCGGTGCGCTCGTGTTCCCGTGGTGCACCGACCGCCCGCTCGCCGAGGCACTCTCCACGAGCTGTCGTGGTACGTTCTCGAACTGCGCGCGCGCGCCGATGAGTCTGTTGCTGCGCATGCAGGCCGACACGTCAGCGCAGGCCGCACTGGCCGCGGAGCACGCGCACTGGCGCGCGCTGCTCACCACGCGCGCTGATGCGCTCGACGCCGCCCTGCGCGCCGAAGGCCTCGACGGCGCGTCATGGGACGCGGGCTACTTCGTGACGATTCCATCCGACGATGCCACGACCCTCGCCGAGCGCCTCACGCACGAAGGTGTCTATGTCGTGCCGATGCAGGGCGGGGTCCGAGTGGGCATTTGCGGCGTGCGCGCGGCCGATGCGCCGCGCTTCGCACGTGCGCTGCGCGTGTGTCAGGAGCAGGACGCGACGGCGGCGCGCTGACGACGAGCGCGCTGCACCAAGCGGTCAGCGTCGCGCGGGCAGCGGGGGCGTCGTGGTTGGAGGGCGCCGGTGCCGTGTGTGCTGTTCGAAGGCGTAGGCCCACGCGAGCAGCTGATCATCGCTCCACGCGCGCCCCAGGATCTCGAGGCCGATCGGGAGCCCGTCGCTCGTGAAGCCGGCCGGCACGGTGATGGCCGGAAAGCCGGTTGAGGGGCTCAGTCCGCGATTGTCGCCAAGCCCGTAACCGTCGTTGGGACGCGGGTTGGTGAGCACGTCGTCAGCGATGCGTGTGGGTGCGGCATCGTACGTGGCATAGACGAGCGCATCCAGCTGGCGGTCAGCCATGAGCTGCAGCACGGCGGTGCGCTGCGCGTCGCGATAGCGGAGGACCGCCAGATAATCGGCGTCGTCCATGGTCTTGCCGACGTACTCCATCATGGCTCGTGCGCGCCACGGATTGACCGTACCGCTGAGCAGAATGTCCTGCCAGGTGCGCACCGGTGCATTCGGCTGCTCCGCGAGAAAGGCATTGGTGGATGGCTCCGTCTCGAAGCTGTTGCCCACGCGACGCCCTGGCACTGGCGGAATCACGACCGAATCGATCACCGTGACGCCGAGCGACCGCAGTGTGTCGAGCGCCGCATCGAAGACCACGGCTGCCTTCAGGTACTCGGCGTGTCGCTCGCGCACGTGGGCTTCCAGAACACGCACCGAATCGGCCGACAGCGTGGTATCACGCCGCGCGTTGCGCAACTCGGACGTGCTGTCGCGTCGTGTGCGCAGCACGCCGACACGGCGTCCGCGCAACGCGTCGGGGCGGAGCGCGGTACGGTAGCTGGTCGGCATGCGGCCCACAGCGTGCGCCGTGATCGGATCCTTCGCATCGTATCCCGCGATCACGTCGAGTACGCGCGCGGCGTCCTCGACGGTGCGGGTCATCGGTCCCAGTACATCCTGTGTCGGGTTGGCGGGCAGCATGCCGTGCACACTGACAAGGCCGAGTGTGGGGCGCAGGCCCACGAGGGCGTGCACCGCCGCAGGGCCACGAATGGAGCCGCCTGTATCCTCGCCAATCCCCACGAGTCCGAAGTTGGCGGCAACGCCAGCCCCGGTCCCGCTCGATGATCCGCTCGGGTTGCGCGTCGGATCATACGCGTTGCGAATGATGCCTGAGGCCGAGCTCACGTAACGACCGGCAAACTCGCCCATCGACGCCTTGGCGAGAATGATCGCGCCTGCCGCTTCGAGGCGCTCCACGATGGTGGCATCGCGTTGTGGTACGAAGTCGCGAAACAGCACCGATCCATACGACGTGGGCATGTCCCGCGTGTTGACCTGATCCTTCAGCAGTACGGGTACGCAGTGCAGCGGACCGCGCGGTTGCGACCGTGGGAGCGCGTCGAGCGAATCGGCCTCCTGCAATGCACGCGCATTGATGTGTTGAATCGCGTGCAGTGTCGGTCCCACCTGATCGTACGCTGCAATGCGATCGAGATAGTGCTGCACGAGCGCGCGACACGTGAGGCGATTGGCAGCGATGGCACGCTGTACACTGTTGATGTCGGCTTCGATCACGTCGAACGACTGCGCCGCCGCCACCGCGTGCGGTGTGCTCGAGCAGAGGGCGAGCAGCGTGAGAGCATATCGAACGGAGCGCACGAGCACCTCGCGGCACAGGCGGGGAACGGGACGCACCGCGATGGCGGCGGTCGGGGCGGGTTGCCTCAAGCTTAACACCGCCGACGTTCCGTCGTCCTCCTGCACGAGCGGCCGCTGCGGCGGCCACATCGTGAGACCTGATGGAGGCGTGCTGCACGCCGGGAGGAAGCCATGCGGATTCTGTCACTGCATCCACCCATCACACGGCGTTCGCTCGTGGGCGCCGTCGTTGGTACCTTCGCGCTGCTGAGCGCGAGCGCGCTTTCGCTCGAGGCGCAGCCGGGACCGCGGCGTGACCGGCTCGAAGACGTGCGGGATCGTCGTGAGAACCGGCGCGACCGACAGGAGGATGTGCGGGATCGTCGCGAGGACGTGCGGGACCGTCGGGAAGATCGGCGTGACGCCGCGCAAGATGGTGGACGACGCGACCGCCTCGAGGACCGGCGTGATCGCCGTGAAGACGTGCGGGATCGCCGCGAAGACGTGCGCGATCGCACGGAAGACGTGCGCGACCGTCGCGAGAATCGGCGCGATCGGCGCGGCTGACGAACACGCGGGGCGATCCGATGGGATCGCCCCGCGTGCGTTTCACCGGAGGACCTCCTCGTGACGTTCGCTCAATGCGCCTCGCGTGCGCGCACGCGCAGCACGGCGAACGAAATGACCGCGACGCCACCCATGATCAGCAACGCCGGTACCATCCCGAGCAGCACGTAGAGCGCGAGCCAGATCGCGCTGACCACGAGGGAGACCGCTGTCACGGGAACGCCGAGCGCCATGAACTCGCGGAACGTCAGGTGCACGCCACCGCGCTCCGCGATGCCGAGCACCGTGACATTGGCCGAGGCGCCAACCGGCGTGGCGTTGCCGCCGAGACACGCGCCAAGCGCGAGCGCCCACCAGATGGCCTGCCCGTCGGCCGGCAAGGCGGGAATCACCTCGTGCATGATCGGAATGCTCACCGCGACAAACGGAATGTTGTCGATGAGTCCGGAGAGCACGCCGGCGGCCACGAGCACCAGCACCGATGCGGCCAGCACGGTGCCTTCGGGCGAGAGTCCGAAGCCTGACTGAATTGCCGCGATCCCACCTTGCAGCGCCTGCGCGATGGCACCCACGAGTCCGGTGTCCACCGCCGCGCCCACGATGATGAACAGGAAGGTGAAGAAGGCGAGCGTGGGCCACTCGATCTCGCGTTCGAGGATCTCGAGGATTCCGTGCGCGCGCTCCGCTTCACTCGGGCGGTGCTGTCGCAGGTAGCGAATGTCCTGCAGGATGAGCGCGGCGCCGGCACCGACGATCGCCGGCACGGCGGCCGGCATGCCGGTCACGCCGTGGGTGAGAAAGCCAACCAATACGAACGCCGAGATGATGAGCAGCCCGCGCAGCAGCGCCGGATCGGCAATGGCGATCGTGGTCTGCTCTTCGGTGACACCGGTCGCGCCCAGCGGAATGCCGGGGACGAGCGCGGCCGCGTGACGCCGCCGCATCCAGAGCTCGAGGATCACCAGCAGCAGCAGCGCCGGTGCGGTCAGGTGCCAGAGGAAGTCGGTGAACGAGAGATTCGCGCCCGAGCCGATCATGATGTTCGGCGGGTCGCCAACAAGCGTCCCCGTGCCGCCGATGTTGGCAGCCATGATCATGGGCAGCAGCAGCACGCGCGGGTCGATCGCCATGCGCCGCGCCGCCCCGAGGGCGAGCGGGGTCATGAAGATCACCGTCGTCACGTTGTCCACCAGCGCCGACGCAATGCCGGTCGCCCAGAGAATCAGGGTGAGCAGCAATCGAGGCCGCGGGCCGGCCACGAGCAGCAGGCGTGTCACCATCCACTCGAACGCACCCGTCGCCTTGAACACGCCCACCAGGGCCATCATGCCCGCCAGCAGCAGCAGGACGTTCATGTCGACGTGATGCACCGCCGACTCGAAGGTGACGAGGTGATACGGCGTCAGGTACGTGATCAGCCAGAGCCCGGCCACGGCGCCCAGTACAATCAGGACGCGATGCACCTTCTCGAGCGTGAGCAGCGCAAAGACGGCCACCAGCACCGCCGCAACGATGCCGCGTGAGACGGGGTCGGTGGTGGCGGTCAGGGCGTGGGTCGCGGTCGCGTCGATCATGACCGGCAAAGCTCGCGCAGTCGGGGCGATCGCGCGAGTGGGGGTGCTTCCGGTGTGGGGGGAATGCGCGATCTTCCATCGATGACGACCAGCGCACCGCCCGGCATCGACCAGCCGGCCGTGCGCCGGTTGGGGGTTTTCTCGTCTGCTCTGTGCATGCCATGCCTACGCACCGCCATCAGCTGACGCTCGCGACCACGGCGTCCCTCGAACTGCTCGACCTGACCGAGGCCGTCCACCAGTGGGTGCGCACGACCGGCGTGCGCGATGGCTTGCTGAGCGTCACGTCCGCGCACACGACCGCGCGCCTCACCATCAACGAACGCGAACCGCGGCTGCAGCAGGACATGGTGCGCTTTCTCACGGCGCTCGCGCCACCGCAGGCCGGCTACGCGCACGACACCGAGACCGTGGACGGGCGCGCCAATGCGCACGCGCATCTGCTCGGCCTGCTGCTCAATACGACGGAGTGCATTCCGGTCGTGGACGGCGCTCTGCAGCTGGGCGCGTGGCAATCGCTCTTCCTCATCGAGCTGGACGGTCCACGTCCCGCGCGCACGGTCCTGCTGCAGTTGCTGGAGGCGAGCGCGTGAACACGACCGACGCGCCGGCGTTCTTCGCGTCGCGTCAGACGCTCGATGCCGAGGCGTATCTCGAAGTCGAGGTGACGTTCGAGTGCGCCGGTGATCCGCGCGTCGCCGCCGCGCATCTGTGCAGCGAACAGTCCACCGCGCAGTGGGCGCGCGTGGGTGTGGCGGAGGATTTCCGCCCGCAGTTCGCCGCGCGCGTGCTCGACCTCGAGAGTACCCCGTTACCGCACGGCTTCTCGGTACCCGTCCCCGAGGCCCCACGTGGACCGGTGCATCGCGTCCGTGCGATCCTCGCGCATCCCTGGGGCAATTTCGGGGCAAGTCTGCCCGGTCTCATCTCGGCGGTGCTCGGTGAGGGTGTGTACTTCACGCCGGGGATTCCCCTCGTGCGTGTCGAGGACGTGCGCTTTCCCGACACGTTCCTCGCGCACTTTCAGGGACCACAGTTCGGTGTCGCCGGCCTTCGTGACCGACTGAAGGCATTCGCGCGCCCGCTCTTTTTCGGCGTCATCAAGCCCAATATCGGACTGCCGCCCGTGCCATTCGCCGAGCTCGGCTACGCCGGCTGGTTGGGGGGGCTCGATATCGCGAAGGACGACGAGATGCTCACCGATGTGCCCTGGTCACCGCTCGCGGAGCGCGCGGCGCTGCTCGGTGAAGCGCGGCAACGCGCGGAGCAGGCCACCGGCGAACCGAAGATCTATCTCGCGAACATTACCGGCGAAGTCGACACGCTGGCGGCGCGACATGATGTGGCGGTGCAGGGCGGGGCAAACGCCGTCATGGTGAATGCGATGCCGGTGGGCGTCTCCGCGATTCGTGCGCTGCGTCAACACGCGCGCGTGCCGATCGTATCACACTTTCCACTCATCGCGGCGTTCAGTCGGTTGCCGGCGCACGGCGTACATTCACGGGTGATCACACGGCTGCAGCGGCTCGCAGGATGTGATGTCATCATCATGCCGGGCTTCGGGCCGCGCATGATGACACCGGCGCACGAAGTGCACGACAATCTGCGCGCCTGCCTCGAACCGATGGGGCATCTGCGACCCAGTCTACCCGTACCGGGTGGCAGTGATTCCGCCGCGACTCTCGAGCGTGTGTACCGCACGATCGGGCACACCGATTTCGGCTTCGTGCCGGGGCGCGGTGTCTTTGGTCATCCCATGGGACCGACCGCGGGCGCGCGCAGTCTGCGTCAGGCGTGGCAGGCGATCGCCGACGGTGTGCCGCTCGACGAACGCGCCGCCGCGCAGCCGGAGCTGCGGGCGGCGCTGGACGCGTTCGGCGCGGCGTCGTGAGCGAACGCGCTACCGGCGCGCCTTCCACATCGCCAGCAGGGAGCGCTCGCGCTCGGCGGTAAATCCGGTCTTGATCGCCGCCTGACGGTCGGCGGGCAGCGTGCGATACCACGCCAGCGTATCGCGCGCACTGTCCTCGGTGCTCGTGAAGGTGAGGCCCGCCGCGATTTCGGGGGTGAGATCGAAGCGGGCAAACCCTGCCGTCCGACCGCGCATCACCTGGAAGACGGGCAGCTCGCGTCCGTAGGGATTGGCGCCCTGCGCGCGCAGGAAGTCGGCGTCCACCCACGTGTAGCGGACATTCGTGGCGCCCACTCCCGTCTGAACGCGCTGCACGAACTGCGAAAACGGCTGGCCAAGCTGCGGGCCGACCGCGTTGAATACGCCGTACGTGCGCTGCTCCACCAGCGTGACGCAGAAGTTCACGAGATCACGCACGTCGATGACCTGCACGTGATCGGTGCCATCCCCTGGTACCAGCACCTCGCCGCCCCGCGCGATGCGCACGGGCCAATAGGTGAACCGATCGGTGTCGTCGCCGGGGCCGATGATGAGCCCCGGGCGTACGACGGTGACACGACCCGGCATGGCCGCATGCGCGGCCTTTTCGGCGTAGGCCTTCGCGTGGCCGTACGGCAGCGGCTGTCCGTCGGGAATGGGCGAGTTCTCGCGCGTGAGGACCGGGGCGTCCTTGTGCATCGGTACGGCGCTGAGATCGGCGTAGACCGAGCGCGTCGAGATGAACAGGTATTGCTCCACGCGGTCCCGCAGCAGCGCGGCGGAGCGTTCCACCCACTCGGGGGCACTGCTGAGGGACGCCGACTCATCGATGACC
>JALOPN010000188.1 GCA_025453875.1 Gemmatimonadaceae bacterium
TCCGGAAGTCGGCAACACGATTCTCCGTCTCGACAGCTTCGACTATCCGCGCTATCGCACGTTCACCACCAGCGTGGATATCACCTTCTGATGCGCACCTCCCATCCCGATTTCGGAGAAGCCATGTCCCGGATCACGCTGACGACTGCCGCTGCAGCGCTGCTCGCAGTGGCTGGCTGTCAGGACCTGACCGTCGAGAACGTGAACGTGCCCGACCGGACACGCGCGACGCAGCAGCCCATCTCGACGGAGTCCTTCGTTTCGACATCCTTCCGCACGCTGTGGCCCGTCATTGGCCACGACGATTATCCCTCGTGGGCGTTCTCCACGATCGCGCAGGAGATCACCTCGGGCTTCGCGGACTTCGGCCAGTTGGAGCTCTCGGCCGAGCCGCGCGATGCCTGGCAACGATGCCGTGCAGGCCATCGACAATGGTACGGTGATCGTGAATGCCCAACGCACCGCGCGCGCAAAAGCGGTCGGCAAGCTGGTGCAGGGCGTTGCCCACGGCTACCTCGGCCTGTACTTCGACAAGGCCATCGTCGTGGACGAGACGACCAAGCTCGACACCATCCGTGGGACGCCGGACTTCACGGAGTATCCCGGTGTGATCGATGCGGCCGTCGACATGATCGACGAGGCGATCGCGGTGGCCGGTACACAGAACTTCACGCTCCCGGCGGATAGCTGGTTCTTTACCGAGATGACGCGCGACCAGTTCGTGCGACTCGCCAACTCGCACGTCGCGCGGCTGCTGGCGTACGCTCCGCGCACGCGCGCCGAGCGGGCGGCGGTCGACTGGAACGAGGTGATTCGCCGCATCGATGCGGGCATCCAGCAGGACTTCGCACCGCAAGCCCAGCCGGACATCCTGTTCGATGACTGGAAGCGACTCGTGGCGCGCCTTCGCACCGCCGGTCGCCCCAGCGATTTCGGACGGCCCAGCTACTGGATCGTGGGGCCGGCCGATTCGACGAACGGATTCGTGAACTGGGCCGGTACGCCCGTCGCGAACAGACAGCCGTTCCAGCTGCGTACGCGGGACCGTCGCATTCAGGGGGCAACCGGGCCTGCGTCGCCCGGCAAGTACGTCGGCTACAATCAGAACAACCTGTTCCAGGTGGCGCGCGGCACGTATCGGTTCTCCTGGTACTTCTTCGGCCGATGGGGCACCGGCACTTCGTGGCAGGATACGCCGCAGGCGTCCATTACCGTCGCGGAAATGGATCTGCTCAAGGCCGAGGCGCTCATTCGGCTCAATCGCGCGTCGGAAGCGGTCGCCCTCATCAACAAGACGCGTGTCGCCAGCGGAGAGCTGCCGCCCGTCACGATCGATGGGCCGCCAAACACGGCGGGGTGTGTGCCGCGCAAGCTCAACGGGCAGTGTGGCAGTCTGTGGGATGCGCTGCGATATGAGAAGGGGATCGAGATGCTCGGCGTGAACGGCGTCGTTCGCTTCTTCGACATGCGCGGATGGCAGGGACTGCCCGAAAACAGCATCACGCAGTTGCCGGTGCCAGGGCGTGAGTTGGGGACGCTCTTGCTCCCGAACTACACGTTTGGTGGCCCGGGAGGAGCGTCGAGCGCTCCCGTGCCAGCTCCGGAGACGTGTCCGGTTGCGCTGCCTCGCTGCGCGTAGGATCGGGAGATCGCGCCACGCGCTCCTGCCGTCGTGTTGCGTGGATCGTGGCGTTGATCAGGAAAGCAATACGGGCCCGGGTCATCGCCCGGGCCCCGTGTTTGCTTGATACGTCACGCGAAGCAATGTCTGATAAGAATCTACGCAGCAATGGTTTACTGTCGTTGCTTCGCGCAGTGCTTCAATCGGCGGCCTGCCGCGTCACCCGCCCGTTGCAGGCATCTCCGGCGCCCCCACCGGCGTCGGCCGATCGCGACTCCGCAACGTGCCGTCACCCAGCGCGCCACCACCCTGCGCGTCCGCGTTTTCACCCCAGCACCACGCTCGGCCTTCGCGATCGAGCGCGCAGGTGTGCGCATCGCCCGCCGCGATCTGTGCAAATGGGCGATCGGCTCGCACACGGACGGGCGCCGGCTGCGACGCACCCGTGCCATCGCCGAGGCCGCCGTTGTAGTTCGATCCCCAGCACCACGCGCCGCCCTCGCGGTCGAGACCGCACACACGGTGCTTGCCGGCGGCGAGCTGCGCGAAGGCAATGCCTCCCACCACCGGCGACGGCACGAACGTATTTGGCCGCGGCGGCTCACCCTGGCCGAGCTGCCCGTCAAACGCGATGCCCCAACACCAGGCGGCACCGGAAGCCTCCAGGCCGCACGTCACGGACTCGCCCGCCGTGAGCGAGACGAACGGCACCGAGGAGCGCACCGCAACCGGCGTGGTGCGATCGGTGATCGAGCCATCGCCGAGCAATCCACCGTCGCCCCAGCACCAGGCCTGTCCATCGGCGGTGAGGCCGCACACGTGGAGCCGACCCGCGATGATGCTCGCAAAGCGCTGATCGGTGCGAACCGGCTCGCCCTCGGCGCGCGGAACACTGTCACGCCGTGCATCACCGCGCTCGCCGTGGACATCGGTCCCCCAGCAACTCACCACGCCCTCTCGATCCGTCACACACGTCACCTTGGCGCCCAGCGCCAGCGACTGCACCTGCGCATGGCCGCGCACGGCAATCGGGATCTCGCGATGATCCTCGAGGGCATCGCCGAGTTCGAGGTCGTGGTTATCGCCCCAGCAGTGCAGTTGGCCGGCCGTGTCGACACCACAGACGTGCGTCTCGCCGGCCACCAGCTGCGCAAAGCGAACGGACGTCTTGACGGGCGTCGGCAGGTAACGGTCGAGTGAATCACCCACGCCGAGCTGTCCGAGGCGATTGCCGCCCCAGCACCAGGCGCGTCCGTTGCCATCCAGCCCGCAACTGAAGCGCAGGCCGGCCGTGATCGACACGAAGCGCAAGGCGCGCTCCGAGGGGACACTGGCCGAGTTCGCCTCGGGCGTCGATGTGTCGGCGGCGCCGGTAGTCGCCGGCGGTGCCATGCGGATGGACGGCGCGTCGGTGCCGCCACAGGCCGCCGCCAGTGCGACGGCGCCGATCAGGAGGGGCCGGAGGCGACGGAGGTAGGGCAGGGTGGGTCGAGTCATCACATCAAAGCAAACACGTTGCGGTCGAAAAACGAGCCCGAGGTCCCGTCACGGTTCGCGCAGATGGGCTGGCGTATCGGGCGGCTGCCGCTTCCACCGTCGGTGGTGCCAGAAGTACTGCCCCGGTGCGCGACGAATGTGCCGCTCCAGCGCCTGATTGCACGTCAGGATCACGCGGTCGATATCGGCCTCGCGATCGCCCGTATCGTGCACCGGGATGTCTTCGATCGCGAAGCGATAGGTGCCATTGGGCAACCGTGTGCAGCTCGCGAAGATGATGGGCGTGCGCAGGCGCAGCGCGAACACACCCGCCCCGCGCGGTGTGCGCGCCGGACGGCCGAAGAACGGCACGAACGTGGAAGCGAGTCCGAGCGCGTCCTGATCGGAGAGAAACGCGATCACGTACCCCGCACCGAGCGCGCGCGGCACCCGGCGCGCAGCCACGAGATCACGAATGAGTTCGGCGCCAAGCGCGGCGCGTCCGCGTGCGACGTAGGCGTCGAAGAGCGGGTTCTCCATGCCACGATAGATCGCTCCGGTGGGGACGCCGCACGCGTTGAGATACGCGCCGCCGAGTTCCCAGTTGCCGAGGTGGCCCGTGACGAGAATGACGCCTTTGCCCTGCGCACGCGCGGCCTCGAGGATGTCCCATCCTTCGACCTCCGTGACGAGCGCACGCACGGTCTCCGGCGATGCGCCCGGCAGCACGGCGCTCTGAATGAACGTGCGGCCGATGCTGTCGTAGGCCTCACGCGACGTGCGCTGGATCTGCGCCTCGGTCCACTCGGGGAAGACGGCGCGCAGGTGTCGTTCCACGACGCGACGTCGCACACCGAACGGCCAACGCGCGAGCCGACCGAGCCATCCACCCACAGCGCTCGCGCGCGTGAATCCGAGCGTCCGCAGCAGGGCGACGAGCACCAGAATCGCCGCGTATTGCACACGATGTGCGACGGTCGGCGATGGTCTGGTGACGTCGTCGTGCGTGGGCGCGCGCGGAGCGGCAGAAGCGGGTTCGTTCATGAACTGCGGTGCGAGACGGTCGGTCGCGGACGTGAGTGTGCCAACGACAGACGGCGTCGTTCCGCAGAGGAACGACGCCGCCGTCGGGACTTCGTGAGGCGTCGGCGTCAGGTGACGCCGACGAATCCGCTCAGTTCGTGAGCGTGATCAGCACGCGACGGTTGGTCGCGCGGCCGTTGTCCGTGTTGTTCGGCGCGAGCGGGTTGCCTTCGCCGTTCGTCGACGTCGTGATGCGCGACGCAGCCACACCCTTCGAGACGAGGTAGTCACGCACCTGATCGGCGCGCTGCTGGCCGAGCTTGGTGTTCGAGGCTTCGCTGCCGATCGCGTCCGTGTTGCCCTGGACGTTGATCGTGCGCGACGTGTTGCCGGATTCGAGCAGCGACGCGGCGATCTGATCGAGCACCTTCTTCGCTTCGTCGGTGATGGCGTCGCGGTTGAA
>JALOPN010000189.1 GCA_025453875.1 Gemmatimonadaceae bacterium
AGCTGTTCGTGCCCGTGGGCTGGCTGGAAGATCAGGGGTACCGGCTGCGAAGCGCAGACCTGCAGCTCTTTCGGCCGGAGTGGAAGATCGTGAACGGCACGTCGGTGGTCGATCGCTCGCGGTCGAAGCCGTTTCCTCCTGACACCCTGCTGCTCCACTTCCGCGGGCCGGTGAACGCGCTCACGCTGCTGCTTGGCGCCGAGCCGTCGGGCGACTGGCGGGGGTCCGCCTTCAACCTGGTGACGGCCACGCCCCGGGTGGAGCCGATGGTGCCCGTCCGCCTGCAGCGGTCCGTGTGCGGCGCGACGCGGATGGGGATGTAGTCCGCGCGCACGCCACCCGCACAGTGGCCGAGCGTGACGCCGCCGGTTCCGTCCTGCATGGCGCGGGGGCGCGCCGCCCTCCAACGTTGCTCGATGGCTCCCCGACGAACGAATACGACCGCTGCGGCCAGCCCCGTCACCATCGCCGACGGAACGCCGGTGACACCCAGTTCCTCGGCCGCCACCACCCGCGAGCGCATCCTCGCCGCAGCCGAAATGTGCTTCATGGCCGAAGGGTATGCTGCTGGCACACGTCGCATCGCCGAGCGGGCGGGGGTGACGCAACCGCTGGTCCTGCACTACTTCGGTACCAAGGGCGGCCTCTTCGATGCCGTCATCGACCGCGCGCTCGGTCGGCTGATCGCCCGGCAGGCAGGTGCCTTTGCCGACGAGGCCGACGATCTCGACTTCGTTGTGCGCGGGCTGCACACGTTGATCGACACGACGCTGAAAGACCCGGCCGTGCTGCGCCTGGCGACCTGGGCACGCCTCGCGGGACGCTCGCCCTTCACCTCGGGCTCGGCTGCGTACTGGCAGCGACTGGTTGCGCGATTCGGCGCCGCACAGCAGTCGGGTGTGGTCCGCGACGATGTGGACCCGCTCTCGCTGCTGCTCGTTCTTGACGCGGCCGTAAAGGGGTTCGGGGAGCGCAGGGAGGCGTATTCGCTCGTCGCGGCCGCACTCGCCGAACGTGGGGCGCCCGTCGGGGGGCTTTCGGACGCGCTGCTGTCGGTCCTTCTGCACGGTGTCCTGTCGTCGTCCGCCCTCCCGGATGCTCGACAACGGCTCGCGGCGCTCCAGGCGTCCGCGCGCAGAGCCGAGGGCTGATCGCCGCGAGTCTCCTCGTCTACGGGCGCCGATCGCCTCGTCCGATCCCGAAGCGAGGGCGACTCGCCCGGGTCCGATTCCCTCCGAAGAATCCCGAGGTTGCCGGAAGATTTATCGATCGATAAGCTCGACCTCGAAGTGAAAACCTGTTCTCAACTTCGAGGGATTCATGCGCTTTCAGTTCGCCCGACAGGCCAGGCACGCCCCGCTCCGACGTCCGCTTCTCCGGCCGCTGCCGTTCGCGCCGCTCGCCCTGCTTTCGTTACTTGCCGGCTCAGCGAGGCCACTCACAGCGCAGCAACGCGACAGTGCCGCCCGCGACTCCACGGCGCGGACGGTCCTCCCCACCGTTACGGTTCAGGCCGGCAAGCGCGAGGAGCCCCTGACTCGCGTTCCCACCGCGATCACCGTGCTCGACCGGCAGACCATCCGTGACGCGCGAATCTTCGGGCTCCGGCAGCTCGAGAACTTCGCGCCGAGCGTCGCCGTGAACCAGCTGGGGCAGGTGGGTGGCACCTTCCTCACTATCCGCGGACTGGAGTCCAATCCGTTCATCGTCAATCGCACGGCGATCTACATCGATGGCATCCCGTTCCGCACCATCGACAACCAGCTGCTCACGAACGCGAGCCAGATCGAGATCCTGCGAGGTCCGCAGGGCACGCTGTACGGCGCCAACGCCGACGCCGGTCTCGTCATCGTGCGCACGGCTGATCCGCCGTATCGCAACATGCAGGAGGCGAGCGTCGCGTACAACGGTTTCGGCAACGGGGGCACGGTGCTGGCCAACGTGCACACGGCTGGCCGCCTGCGCGGGCTGCTCGCCGGCAGCCTCACCGCGCAGTACGAGCGCGGTGATGCCTTCGTGCGCAACGCGGGAAGCAGCCTCGGGCTGCCGGGGTCGCTCGACCACTTGCAGCTCGTGGGCAAGCTGCGCACGATCACGCGTAGCGGCTGGCGCCTCGATGGAGTCGGCCTGCTCACGCGCCTGCGCGCCCCCGGCGTGTACGAGCAGGAGTTCGTGCCCCTCGACCGCACGGCGTACGACAGGCGCTACGCGCAGGAGAACGCCGGCCGCCGTGTGGGGCGCTTTGGCCTCCTGCACGACGCCCCCAAGCGCACCCAGGAGAACGAGGGCGCGGTCGGGCTGGCGGCCACGCGCCGCTTCGGCGTCGGTGAGCTCACGGTCACGGCCTCACACCGGATCGAACACACCGATAACGCCGGTACCGACCTCGACCTGCTGGCACAACCGCTGGCGGCGGGCGCGACGGCCAGCCGCAACCGTTTCACGAACATCGAGGCGCGGCTCGTGTCGCGAGACAGCGCACGCATCGGCTGGGTTATCGGGGCCACGGCGTACACCGAGCGGCGGCAACAGACGCTCGCCACCCTTGTCGGTCCCGGCGGCTTCGACGAATACCGGCCCGCCCCGCCGCAGGTGAGCACGGCCACCGACCTCGCCCTCTTCGGCCAGCTCGTCCTACCGCTGACCGCTTCGGTGCGGCTCACCGCCGGTACGCGCCTCGAAACCGCGCGTCGCGAACGTGCACAGGAGGCCGGCGAGCTCGACTTGGGGCCCACCCAGTTCCAGTTCCCCGCTGACCGCCGCGAGGGGGCCTTCGGCGGCTTCGTACCGAGGCTGGCGCTCGACTGGTCGCCGAACGATGGATGGCAGTTGTATACCTCGGTCAGCCGCGGCTGGCTGCCCGGCGGCTTCAACCTCGAGGCGACGCGTGCCGACGTGACCAGCGACCAGGCGCGCTACGGGGCCGAATCGCTGTGGGCCTCGGAGCTTGGTGCACGGTGGCGCAGCCGCTCCGGCCGATTCGACGGCGCTGCCGCACTCTATACCACGACCGCGGCGAACTGGCTCGAGTACAATGTGCTCGTGGATTCGACCGGGGCCGCCACCTCCACGAACATCATCTTCAACGCCGCCGCCGTTCGAACGCGCGGGGCCGAACTCGAATTCCGCGCGCGCCCGATCGCGTCGCTGCTCGTGACCACGGGTGCCGGTCTCACCGATGCCATCTATACCGACTACCGGCTGGTCGATGGCCGGGACTTCTCCGGGAATCGTGTGAAGCTCGTGCCGCGACACACCCTCAACGCCACCGCCACCTGGCGACCGCGCGGCGGCTGGTACCTGCGCGGCGAACTGGCCCAGCGCGGTGAAACGATGCTGCTGCCGGAGAACGAGGCCCGACAGGGGACCGTGATACTGCTAGGCGCGCAGGCCGGCTACGAGTTCCCGAGGGTCACGGTCCGAGCCTTCGCAAGCAACCTCACCGACGTGCGCGCGGCAGCGGGACAGGCGTACACGAACTTCCTCTTCGGCCGTGACGGTACCTTCTACGCGCCACTCGCTCCGCCGCGGGTGATCGGCCTGTCCATGGAATGGCGTCGCGGAGGGTGAGCGGATCGGTCCGTCGAGTCGGACGGTGCGTTTTCCCGCGCGTCGCTCTCGGTAGCGGCTCGACTGGTTCACCGGAGTGCGTCCTGCCACGCTGGACACACTCCGGTGCCGTCTGATTCCGGCGCGGGTCCGCGTGCACTGTGGCAATGGCCACCCTGCCGGGAGGTCGGCGCGACGTCACCACGGGTTCACCCGCCACCTCAGCGCACGTTGAACGTGGCGCGGTACCGTGTGGTGTCATTACCGACGGCGGTCGGGGGGACCCGCACCGTGCGATTCGCCTCGCCTTCGAACTCGAATTGCCCGTTGAGGGTGAACTTCACCTCGTTGGCGAGCGAGCCGGTGTGATGGGTCACCGTGACCTCGTAGAGTCCGGCGCTGTCGGGCACCGGCGCCATGGGGAGATCGCTGTTCCACGAAAGGGGGTTGCCCTGACCACGCAGCCCCACTGTCTTCACGACGGCGGTGTCGGGGACAGCCACGCGATACACCACCACGCGGTCATACGCTGGTTGCACACACGCTGCGCCGAGCAATAGGGCGCCGAGTGACAAGGCGGTGGGCATCCGGCGGCTCATGGGCGGGCCTCGGCCGTCGCCGCCGCGACGGTGTCACCGGCCGTCAGCGCGGTCGCGAGCAGCGCATCGAGGCTGAAGCGGCCCGCGCCGAGCACCATGGTGAACAGCGCGTACCAGACGAAGCCAGTCGCGGGGAGCATGTTCCAGTAGCCGGCCTGCCACTGC
>JALOPN010000190.1 GCA_025453875.1 Gemmatimonadaceae bacterium
GTCGGTGAGGGCGACCGGGCGCGCTTCACTCGACACCACGATCTCGTACGCGCCGGCCGCGGCGATTCGGGCGAGCGATACCTCGTCGGGCGCAAGCCCGATCAGGACGAGTCGATCGTGTGCGACGCGTCGCTGGCGCGCGCGGTCAGGCACCGACGGCCTCCTCACGGCGAGGCACCGGGTCGGGGAGTGCGGCAAGCCGCGCGAAGGCGTGCGCCGCTTCGTCGCCACCGACGGCCGGAGCGAGCGCGGTGGTTGCGCGCGTGCGCTGTGTGAGCGCCGCAAGTCGCTGTTCAGCCCAAACGAGCGGCTCGCCGCGTTGCGCACGCGCCGCCACCGTGAGGGCAATGTCGCGCTGCAGCGCGCGGCAGCGCGGGCGGATCGATCTCGCGCTCGACGAAGACGCGTGCTGCGCGAGGGCACGCAACGCCTCCAGCGCGTCCAGTTGTGCGTGCAGCCGCTCCCAGCGATCGGTGGTGTCGACCACCTCGGCGAGCAGTGCCTCGGCCGCCTGCTCGACCTGCGCGCAGGCTGGCGGATGCGCGGTCGCGCGACGCCACTCGACCAGCACCGCCGCCAGCAGTGCGGAGCGCGCGGGGCGCCGCACGCGGAGCGTTCGCGTGAAGCCGAGCACCACCTCGCACCCGCGGCGCGCGGCGCCTGCCTGTCCCCGGACGAGCGCGAGGCGACTGAGTTCGACGAGTGCCTGGCCGCGTCGTTCATCCTGTTCCTCGACAAGGTCGTGCGCGATCCACGCGCAGCGTGTCGCGGCCTCGAGCCGCCCCTGCTGCCGGTGCAGGACGGTGCGCGTGATCCAGGCGGCCACGCGCGCGTAGTGCGGTACGCGGCTACCCTGCAGGGTGACCAACCGCGTAAGGCGCTCGGCCGTGTGCACGTCACCTCGGGCCTGGGCGGCATTGGCGAGGCCCTGCACGCACGCGCCCCACGCGTCATCAGTGCGCGCGCCGCCGGAGAGTGCGAGTCCGTCCTGATACCAATCGACGGCCGCGTCGAGTTCGCCGATCTGTCGCGCGAGTCGACCACGTCGCGCGCAGATGATGGCACGCAGCGCCGTGGCGTCCGTGTGCTCAAGCTGATCGGGTCCGCGCGTTTCGAGGCGATCGAGCAGCTGCCGCGCGCCGTCGAGGTCGCCCGCGAAATCGAGCGCCGACGCCACGCGCAGCCAGCGGAAGAGCGGCACCTCGAGGCGTGCTGGCGACAGATCGGGCGGCATCGCAGGCGCGAGCGCGAGCACGTCCTCCTCGAGCCACGTCGGAGGCGGCGTGGTGAGGTCGGAGGCGTCACACGCGGCGAGGGCGAGGGCGCGAAGCAGCGAGGCGGATGACGGAGGCATGGGGAGGCGCAGCACGATCGAGTTGAGGCGGCTCACACGACTTCAGTTGTTTCCACGACGCCTGATACTTGAGGGCGCCCGCCTGAGTTCAATGATGGTACGAGCCGCGCGCATTCTTCAACTGATCACGCAAGAAATGGCCGATGACGACACGGCGTCCAGCGAGACTTCAGTCCGACGAGTTGGCGCACCACGTCCGACGCTCGAGCTACCGGTGGGCCATCGCGTAGGTCTCAGGCTGCGAGCACGTCGATGCCAACCACTTGATGAGAGGTGCTGGATGCATGGACAGGCACCATGCTCCACGAACGGAGCGCGGCTGGCGGCAGCGCGACGGATCGAACGGGCCTCCGGCAGCAGCGGCTGTATTGCGCCCCCGGAACTCGTGCCGGTCGTCACCAGCGTGACCGATTCCGCTTCACACGCGTTTGCGCACTGCGACGCTCATTGCGGAAGCGCGCGATGCAGTGTCCTGTAGTTTCGAGTGGTTCCAGCGCACCCAAGAGAACAAGCTCACTCTTACCGTCGAGGGCGTGATGCTGTGCTCGTGAGCATGGGCAACGAAAGATGGCCGATATGGACATGGCGAGACGAGGATTCCTATCGCATGCTACCGTTGCGGCCGTCACCCATGCGATCGATGAATCGTCAGCGACTTCGCTCAGCGTAGAGGAACGAGCCCGCGTCCGTTCCAACATCCTTCAGACGAGGTGGTCAGTGAGAGCACGATGGAAGAGACTCATCCTTCTTTCGGCAGGTGCGTTCGCGGTAGGCCTTGCTGCCAACGCTGGCGATGCAAGGGCAGACGAGGGCTCTCCCTGGAACGCGCATATTCCGTTCGACCAGTATTGCGTTCCGTGTTGGATGGGAAACGTCGGTTCTGCTACGCTGTGCCCTTGCCGGATTGCCGATCCCATCATCATCAAGCAGTAAAGAGACGTTCTATCCGGTAGGTGTTCGTGTTGCGCCGTGCGAACTCACACCCGTCGGCTCAGGCCGACGGGTGGAGTTCCTGCGCTACCAGATCATAAATCGATTTCAGTGACCAATGCAGGCAAAGACACTCAGAGCCGCAACTTCACGAGCGCTGCGAGAGCTGTTCGCCGTCGCTTGCGGGTGGTCAATCATCGCGTGCGGAGGCGAAAGAGCGCCGGGTTCGGCACCAGCTGTGCCGGAGTCCGCGATCCTCGTCCCGAGCAGCATCACGCGACTCGTTGAGCCAGACACGGCCTTCCTTGGCCTTCCCATCTACCTCGCAGTCTCTTCGCGAAGTGAGTATTTCGTTGTCGACCGCTACGCTCTACGAGTGTCGCGATTCGATTCTGCCGGCCGGTTCAAAGGCACCTTTGGCCGCGAGGGATATGGCCCGGACGAGTTCAAACAGCCGGCATTTCTTCAAATGGTCGACGACACAACCGCGCTAGTCGTCGATCGTCTGCGCCGCGACTTCACGCTGTGGAACGTGAACTCCTCGTCTGTCGTGGCACGCGTTCCGATCGAGGGGGAGCCGGGACCTTTCGTTGCGCTCGGAGGCTCGATCACAGGAGCAGTCTTTGATCGCTTCCGAGGCACCATTGCAGCAAAGTGGCGTCGACTCGATTCTGCGCCGGAGCACTTGGGCACGCTTCCCGCGGCGTTCGCGCCAACGAATCGTTTCGCGACGATCTACGGACACATTCCGTTCACGATCTTCGAGGATTCCATCGCCTACCTGACCGGTGAGAGCAACTACATGCGAATTGCAGATTCGCTATGGAACCTTGTCGATTCAACCGCGATTCCCCGGCGGATCCGCCGCGGCGCACCAGAGACGGTCGACACGGCGCTCACCGACGAGACAACCATTTACGATATCTCACGGCAGCTGTCAACGCCTTTCGCAGTGCATCGCCTCTCGAACGGAAGGTTCGCAATTCTTCATCTCGACTACGCAGTTCGTAACAACATCGCCCTTGGTTCGATGTTTCTCACGATCCTCTCGAAGAAGAACTCTTCGCGATGTACAGACATCTTGCTTCCGGTGCACGATTCCACAGCGATCCCGGAGGTCTCGTTCCGGGGGGATACACTGTTCGTGCTCGATCAGTACGTCATCGGTGAACGCGCGGTGACAGACATGCTACGGTTTACGCTGGATCTGGGAGTATGTTGAAGCTCACTCGGCGTGCGAATCCACGCACGCGCACGGGTCTCAATGTCGCTCGCCTGGTGCGGAGCAGAGAATCCTCCTTGATCGCGATGCCACTACTCATCGCAACGATCCTCTGCTCCTGCGGCTCGCCCAGTGATGCCGAATCGCGTCGCATCCTAGCCGATGTGAAGCTGCAGGACGGACGCACGCTGAGGGAACTCTCCGCGGATTCCGCCCTGCGAATAGTGATGGTCTTCTCTGCTTCCGAATGCCTGTCCTGTGCAAGTGATCTCAGCGGATGGTCCGAGATGGCGCGCCGGCGCTCTGGGCGCGTTTCTGTGGTGCTTACCGACGTTCCGCCTTCCGAGGTGCGGGCTGCACTCATTCGATTGCGACTCTCCTACTCTGTCGTGAATCCGAATGACGCTCGGTGGATGGCCGAGGCGACGCCCGCAGTACTGGTGTTTCAGGGCAGAGCGTTGACGCTGGCTGAACGTCGTATGAGCTCGGCTCGAAGAGCATTCGTGGCCGACAGCTTGCGGAAAGCCATACCTTCTCCCACGAGCTGAGAGACGTTCAGGCCGTTCGCTACACCCGTTCCGTGATCAGGACGTGACCCGGCTGCACTTGCGGAGCGGCGTCGCAAGCTCCCCCTCCAGCGGCACAGTCGAAAGCTCGTCGTCACTGGCTCCCCACCCGCTCCCGAAACGCTGCCGCCTCCCGCCGGATCTGTACCAGCTCCCCTTCCGGAATCCGCTCCAGATTCCGCACCATCATCCCCATGCGCGGGTGCTGCGCAAACCGCGCGCGGTGC
>JALOPN010000024.1 GCA_025453875.1 Gemmatimonadaceae bacterium
CGGTGATCTCGACACGATCGTGCTCAAGGCGTTGCGCAAAACGCCGAGCGAGCGCTACGCCACGGTGACGGCCTTCGCCGACGATCTCGAGGCGTGGCTGGACGGCCGGCCGGTGCGCGCGCGTCCCGCTGCGTTCGGCTATCGCGCCGCGCGCTTCGTGAAGCGGCATGCGCTCGCGGTTGGCGCCGCGGCGGTGGTCCTCGTCGCGGTGCTCGGTGGCGCAGGCGTGGCGTTGTGGCAGGCGCGCGTGGCGCGCGCCGAAGCCGAACGTGCCGCGGAAGTCACCAACTTCATCACCGGCATCTTCCGAGATGCGGATCCGTTCGTCGGTGACGGCCGCACGCTGAGTGCGGCCGACCTGCTGAAGCAGGCGGACGCGCAGCCCATTCTCGTCGATGTCGCCGCGGCAACAGGCGTTCGCTACGGCGCTTCGGATCAGCGGGCGCTCCGTGCGCAGGTCGCGTTGGCGGGTCTGCACCGTTTTCGCGGTCGGCTGGACGCCATGGACTCGACGCTCACCCGCGCGCTTTCGGCGCTGCGTCGCCATCCCGACGTCGATCCGTTGCTTCTCGTCACCGCGCTCATCGATTCGGTGCATCTGGCCATCGACCGAGGTGATGCGAAGCGCGCGGTCGAGCCGGCCCGCACGGCGCTCATCACGGCCGAATCGCGTCTGCCGGTCGGACACCGCATGCGACTCGATGCGCTGCAGATGTATGCGGTCGCACTCGAACATGGATCGGACGATCGCGCCAGGGCGCTCGAGGCCGCTGAACGTTCGATGCAAGCGGCGCTCGCCGGATTTGATAGTGTGGAGTCACATCCGCGCGTGGTGGACGCCCTGCTCATTCTCGGTCGGGCGTACGGTCGCAATGGCCAGCTGCGCAATGCTGTCGCTACGCTCGCGCGGGCCGACAGTGCATCGGCGATCAGTCTCGGCGCGAACAACATGACTCGCGCGTTCGTGCGCGCGAGTACCGCGGGCTATCGCGTGGATCTCGGGCAGGAAGAGCAAGCGCTGGCCGACTACGACGAAGCGGCACGACTGTTCATCGCCAACGGTGACTCGGCGAGTCCGAACTACGCGATCGTGCAGGCGTCGCGCGGCAACCTGCTGCTCGCGTTGGGACGTGATGCCGAGGCGCGTGAACCCTTGAATGTCGCGTTGCGGCTCATGCGGATCGCGCGCGGTGCCGGCAATCCGCGCCTGCTGTCCTACGAGATTCGTCTGGCGGAGGTCGAACTCGCTCTCGGTCGCGCGGAGGTGGCCGAGCGACAGCTCGCGGCGCTGTCGGCGCGTGTGGCCGACACGACGGTGCCCTTGAACGTGCGCCAGAGCTGGTACTACACGCGCGGCCTCGTCGCGCGCGCGCGCGGTCGTGCCGATGTCGCGGTGGTGTTGCTTGATTCGGCGATCACGCTCGACGGCGCGCGTCCACCGCGCCGTGCCGATGCGGTGGTGCTCGCGGAGTTGGGACGCACATTGCTCACCGTGGGAGAGACCGCGCGCGCACGCGTGGTGCTCGAGCGTGCGTGTGCGGCCTATCGCCTGGGTGATCCCGACGTAACGGCGCGCGAGCGGGCCGCGTTGGCGTTGCTGACGCAGGCCACAACGCGTCTCGGCAGCTGAGCGCGCGCCGTGGCCGACCGGCGCCTCAGAGCGCCGGTCGCCGCGTGTGAAAGTCGGTGGTGGCCTGATAGCGCTGCGCGACCGAGAGAATCACGTCGTCGTTGTACAGCGCGCCCGTGATCACGCCGCAGATCGGCTGCGGATTGAGCGGCGGCGGCGGCGGCGTGTTGGCCGGCGCGTTGGCGCCACCCTGTGGCCGACCACTGGCCGGTGCCTCGAACGCGTACGGCAGCACCGCGCACGGATGTCCCGTCTGCGCGTTCGGGCCGACGTCGGCGTTCGGCGCGCCGATGAACCCGTCGAGATCGCGCATGAACTCGCCCCACTGCACGATGATCAGGTGACGTCGCCGCTGCTGCTGCAGGAACTCGAACGCCGGAATCACGCGACCGCGCACGAAGCGATTGGGCCAGTTGGCGGGCGCCATCGGATCGGGTGGTGAGCCCGCCGGCGGAGCCGGTGGACGCCAATCGGCGGTGACCGTCGACAGATCGAGCCCGATCTCCTTCGCCTTCTGCACGACGTAGCTGTCGAACGCCGCCGCGTACTCCACGTTGAGTCCGCTGCCTCCCATGCCGCCGAGTGCCGGTCGCGCGCCGATGTCGCGCGGCTGGAGCCCCAAGGCCCGCAAGCCATCGACGAGCGGCTTGGGCGCGTTCGGATCGACGCCGAGACGCACCCGTCGCAGATCGATGTCGCGATCGTAGTGAAACGGCGTGGTGATCGTGCTTGGGTCCTTGGGATCGACACCGTGAATGACGTGAAACACCATCGCGCAATCTTCGACGCTGCGACACATCGGCCCCACGCGATCCATGCTCCACGCGAGCACCATGCCACCGTGTCGCGAGACGCGACCGAACGTGGGACGCAGCGCGCTGATGCCGTTGCGAATGGAGGGCGATACGATCGAGCCCTGCGTCTCCGTGCCGATGCTGAACGACACGCAGCCGGCCGCCGTGGCCGAGCCGGGGCCGGCCGACGATCCGCTCGACCCCTGCGAGAGATTCCACGGATTGTTCGTGCGTCCGCGGAACCACTGATCGTTTTGCGCGAAGAGCCCGGTGGACAGTTTCGCGACGAGGACGGCACCAGCCTCGCGCAGACGCACGACGATTTCGGCGTCCTCGTCGATGATGCGGTTCACGAAGTCCGGCGAGCCCCACGTGGTGGGGATGCCCTTGGTGGTGAAGAGGTCCTTCAGCCCATACGGCAACCCGTGCAACGGACCACGCCATACGCCGGCCGCGATCTCGGCGTCCGCACGCGCGGCTTCGGCGAGCGCGCGTTCGCGCAGGATGGTCACAGCGCAGAGCAGGGTGGGATCGAGCCGCTCCAGTCGTGCGAGGTAGATCTCCGTGAGGCGCGTCGACGTGAGCTTGCGTTCGCGAATGAGCGCCGACTGGCGATGCGCGGGAAGAAACGCGAGATCGTCGGCGTTCGTGGGCACGGGGCCCGTCCACGCGGCGAGCGGAAACGGCCGACGCGCGAACGCTTCGATGCCTC
Organism: Gemmatimonadaceae bacterium; assembly: GCA_025453875.1. Classification (GTDB taxonomy): domain Bacteria; phylum Gemmatimonadota; class Gemmatimonadetes; order Gemmatimonadales; family Gemmatimonadaceae; genus JAABRT01. Next base: position 3,137 of record JALOPN010000024.1, read on the forward strand.
GCGTGCGCATAAGGTGTTCGATGGCCGCCCCGGTGCCGCCGGGCCACGGCTGGAACTGCAGGGCGGGCGCTTCGCCGTTGCCGAGCGCGGGGAGCGCAGGCTGCATCGCGAGCCGTTCGGCAACACGCACCGGCGAGAGTTCGGCGAGCAACGGCTCGGGGACGTGTCCGGGTACGCCGGCGGTCTCGGCACCAGCCAGCAGGCGTTGTGCTTGCACGGCCGTCGCGCCGAAGGTCGTGGCCGCGGTGGCCACGAGCGCGCGGAACATGAAGGCGCGGCGATCGAGCCCGCTCGCGGTGTCATCGTGATCGGCGCGGGCCAGGTCGGCCTCGACCTGGTCGAGGAGCTCGTGCGGGGTGGTCATGGCGGCGGGGCGGGGGACCGGTGGGAAGGGGCGGCGCATCGCGTGATGGACACCGCGATGACCTGACGCCCGCTCAACATGCGTCGCGCGCCGGGATGCTCGCAACCAGCGACCACGCCACGCCGCGACGCTACCCCAGCAGCAACTCCAATTCCTCGCGTCCGATCGACGCCAGACCACCACGATCGGCTGAGAGAATCGCATCCGCGAGCGCGCGCTTGCTCGCCTGCAACGTGAGGATCTTCTCTTCCACCGTGCCGCGTGCGACGAGCCGCGTCGCAATTACCTGTCGCGTGCGCCCGATGCGATGCGCCCGATCGATCGCTTGCGCTTCGACTGCCGGATTCCACCAGGGATCGAGCAGATACACGTAGTCAGCGGCGGTGAGGTTGAGCCCGTGGCCACCCGCCTTGAGACTGATCAGGAACACCGGACACGCCGGATCCTCCTGGAAGCGTGCGACGCGTGCTTCGCGGTCCTTGGTGCGCCCATCGAGATACTCGTAGGGAATCTGCTCGGCGTCGAGTGCCGCACGCACCAGGGCGAGAAAGCCGGTGAACTGCGAGAACACGAGCGCCTTGTTCCCTTCGGCGGCCAGATCGGCCAGCGCGGGAATGAGTGCGTCGAGCTTGGCACTCGGCAGCGCGCGCTTGCTCGGATCGGCGAGCACCGGATGACACGCCGCCTGTCGCAGTCGCAGCAACCCTTCGAGAATATGCAGCTTCGACCGACCAAGGCCCTTGCTGTTCACCTGCTGCAGCACATCGTCGCGCACGACGCGGTGCAGCTGATCGTAGTACGCGCGCTGCTTCGGCTCGAGCTCCACTTCGAGCGTGCGCTCGATGCGGGCCGGCAGGTCGGGCGCCACGGCAGCCTTGGTGCGTCGCAGGATCACCGGACGCAGCGCGCGCGACAGCACGGCGTCGACGACGCGCTCATCGGAGGCTTCACGCAACGAGGCGGTGAAGCGCGACGACGGCCCGAGCATGCCGGGATTCAGGAAGTCGAGCAGACTCCACAGTTCGTCAAGCCGATTCTCGATGGGGGTCCCGCTGAGCGCGAGTCGGTGCGACGCCTGCAGCACGCGACACGCCTTCGCCGTGGCCGTGCCACGATTCTTGATGGCCTGCGCCTCATCGAGCACGACGTAGTCGAACGCAATCGTCGCGAGCTGCGCGGCATCGCGTCGCAGTGAGCCGTACGTCACGATCACGAGATCGACGTCCTTCGCATCGAACGCCTCGGCGTCGCGCGCGCCGCTGCTCCAATCGGTCACGCGCAGTTCGGGCGCAAAGCGCGCGGCTTCGGCACGCCAGTTGAACACGAGCGAGCGTGGCACCACCACGAGCGACGGGCCATGTCCCTCGGCGCGTCGGGCGTCGAGCAGGGCGAGCACCTGAATCGTCTTGCCGAGTCCCATGTCGTCGGCGAGACAACCACCGAAGCCGAACGCTCGCAGGAAGTGCAACCATCCGAGCCCTTCCCGCTGATACGGACGCAGGGTGCCGGTAAACGCCGGCGATGGATCGGCCGGTTGAATGTGATCGAACGCCGACAACGCGTCGCGCGCCTTGGCGAACGCGGCGTCGACATCCACGTCGGGGAGCGTGGACAGCAGCGCGTCGAGCAGCGCGAGTTGCGACGAACGGAAGCGTGCACCGGTGGCGGTCCGTTCACCTCCGGCGAGCACGGGACCGAACGCGTCGAGCCACTCGTCGGGGAGCAGGCCGATGCTGCCGTCGAGCAGCTGCACGACATCGGCGCCACGCCGTCGCGCCTCGAGCACATCGGCGAGCGACACGGCGGTGTCGTCGTACGTGACGGTGCCTTCGAGATCGAACCAGTCGGGACCGGAGCGCACGCGCGCCTGCACTGCGCCGGGTAGGCGGAATGCGTGGCCGTCCGTCTCGAGCCACCAACCGTCGTTGGCGAGCTGCGCGACGGCTCGTCGCACCTCGGAGCGCGGCAGGCGGAACGGCACACCGCGCGCGAGTGCCTCACGCGCGCCGGCTCCACCAAAGGCCACGAAGCGATCACGCGCGTCGCGCTCGGCGTCGCGATCACGATGGTGCAACGTGCGCGTGGCGGCATCGAATCGTGTCGATGCCGGATCGGTGGCATCGATCGACGCCTCGCCGTAGCGGAACGCGAGCTGCAGGCCAAGCATGGGGCCACCGGCGCGTCGCACCCACGGTTCGGGATCGGGCACGAAGCGTACCCCCGGCCTGGGCGGGAGGTGCGATTCGCGAATCGTGTGATCGGCTGGCAGTACGACGGCCGGCACCTGCGGCAGCGCGTAGACACGCTCGAGTACCGGCGTCAGCGACGGACCCAGTGGCAACGCGCGCACGTGCAACAACTCGGCCACCAGCGGCCAGAATGCGCCAAGCTCGACGGGTGCGAGGCGATTTCCCACCAGGCAGAGCCCACTTTCGTGCATCCACTGCACGTCGGTGAACGGCCGTTGCTCCTCGCCGCGCTGCAACGCACCGGTGAGTCGCCAGCCGTTCGCCTCATCGGGCTCGACCACGAGCGCAACACGCCACGGCACGAGCGTCGACTCACTCGTACCGGCCTGCTCATCCCACAGCACCGCGCCGTAGACCGGCGGCTCGCCGGCGAGTCGAAGCCGCGCCCGCCCGGTCGCGCAGACGGCCGGCAGAATGTCGCCCACGCTGTGCGGTGCGAGTGGGAAGCTGGTGCGTGGGGTGCCGTACTCGGGCGGCGGTGCGACGCCGAGGAGCAGCCGGCGGATCGCGCGATCGCGCGGATCAGGGGCCGTCTGCCAGAGCTCGGCGGCGAGCGCCCCGCGCCGCGGCGCCTCCCACGAGCCGTCGCGCAGCTGCTTCTCGGTGAGGACGTCGAGGCGCAGCTGCGGAATGTTCGGATCGTTGCCGTCGATGACGTAGACAAGGCGCCGTCCCGCCGGCCAGTCCTGACGTACGCCACGACGCGCGCTGGTGTCCGTCGCGTTGGCGGCGTCGGTGAGTTGGCGCAGCGCGACGCGATCGAACAGACGGAGCCAGAGGGTGACCGGATCCGTGGTGCGCACCATCCCGGCCACGAGCTGCGCCGAGCGGACCTCGGCCAGCGCGGCGACCAGTGAGGCCGCGGTCGGCGTCTCGTCGAGTGTGAGCAGGGTGGCCCACAGGTGCTTGCAGTAGGCGCCGCCTTCGGCGTAGGGGCAGCTGCAGGCGAGCGAGACGCCGGGCCCGCGCACGTCGACGGAGGTGCGGTACGGGGCGCCGCCCTCGACGGTCGCCACCGCGAGCGTTGGCTCGAGGCGCTCCAGCTGCACGGCGCCAGCCTCCGCGAGCTCGAGGCCACGATCGCGAATGCGTTCGGCAAAGAGATTCCGAAGGGCGGGCGCGGGCATCGCCGGAAGCTAGTGAGGTGTCGGCGCGGTGGTGAGCGTCGGGGAAACCCTGATTGTCGAGGTCGGGCAGGGGTGGCACACTATTCAATCAGTCGGTTAATCAACCGAGCAATTGCCACCCCACCGCCGCCCCGCGGCGCCCCACGGAGGACTCCCCCATGCTCGTCCGCCAGATCCTCGATTCCAAGCTCGCCCAGTACGCGTACCTCATCGGCTGCCCGCGGACCGGCGAAGCCATCGTGTTCGATCCCGAACGCGACATCGACCGCTACCTCGACCTCGCCGCCCAGCACAAGCTCCGCATCGTTGCCGCCGCCGACACGCACATCCACGCCGACTACGTCTCCGGCCTCCGCGAGTTCGCCGAGCGTGGCGTGAAGGTCTACGCCTCCGACGAAGGCGGTGTCGATTGGCGTTACGAGTGGCTCCTCAACTCCGCGTACGATCACGTCCTCCTCACGGACGGTGATCAGTTTCAGGTCGGCAACATCCGCTTCACCACCGTGCACACGCCCGGCCACACGCCCGAGCATGTGTCCTACCTCGTCACCGACCTCGGCGCCGGTGCCACCGAACCCATCGGCATGATCACCGGCGACTTCGTGTTCGTGGGTGATCTCGGCCGTCCCGATCTGCTCGAGCAGGCGGCGGGCATGGCGGGGACGCAGGAACCGGGCGCGCGCCAGCTCTACACGTCGGTGGAGGCCTTCAAGTCCCTGCCGCCCTACATCCAGGTCTGGCCCGCGCACGGCGCCGGCTCTGCCTGCGGCAAGTCGCTGGGTGACATTCCGAGCTCCACCATCGGCTACGAACTGCGCACCAATCCGGCCATTCACGCGTCGGCCAGCGAGCAGGAGTTCGTGGAGTACATCCTCTCCGGGCAACCCGAACCGCCACCGTACTTTGCGCGCATGAAGCGCGACAACCGGATCGGGCCCAAGGTGCTGCGCGGTGTGCCGAAGCTCCCGCATCTCGATGCCGAAAATCTCGGATCGCTCGCCGGTCGCGCCGACATCGCCATCCTCGATACGCGTGATCGCAAGGCGTTCCTCGCCGGCCACGTGCCGGGTGCGATCCTCGCCGAGCTCGACTACCAGTTCGTCAACATCGCCGGCTCGTTCCTCGACGAAGGCACACCAGTGTATCTGATCGTGGACGACGCGCGCGTCGACGAGGCGGTGCGCGCCCTGCTGCGCATCGGGATCGATGATGTGCGGGGCTATCTCACGCCGGCCGACCTCGCGTCGTGGGTCGCACACGGCGGCACCCTCGGGTCCATCCCGTCCATCGACATGGCCGAACTCGAGCGGCGTCGCCTGCAGGGCGGCGTGACCATCCTCGACACGCGCGGCAAGGTGGACTACGACGTGCGCCACGTGCCGGGCGCGCTCAACGTCGCGCACACGCGGCTGCTCGTCCGCCTCGCCGAGGTGCCGAAGCACCAGCCGGTGCTCGTGCACTGCAACTCTGGCGCGCGCTCGGCCCACGCGGTGTCGTTGCTCGCGCGACATGGCTACGACGTGACCAACGTGGCCGACCTCATGGCCAACTATCGCGAGTCGGCCACGGCGTCCTCCAACAACGGCGCGTCGGCCTGAGCGCCGGCCGCCTCGACCGGAGCGACGACGATGTCGACCTTCCTGACCGATCCACCCTCCGCCACAGCGGCGGAGGGTGACCTCGCGGCCCTCGTCGCGCGCATGGAGCGCGCGGTGGCCGCGATGGAGACGCTCACCACGCCGGTGTCGCAGGTGACGCCAGCCCTCGCCGTGGCCGCCGACGCGGCCGACGAGTTCGTGCGCCGCGCAAGCGAGCGCGGCGTGCATGTGGACGCGCGACTGCACGACGCCGCGCACCTGCTCGAACGCCTCACGGCGCCTGGCACCACGCGCGCACTCAACGCGCTGCTCGACCGCCTGCCGCAACTCGAACAGCTCCTGTCCCTCGCCGATCAGGCACCGGGCGTCGTGGCCCTCGGTGTCGATGCGGCCGACGAAGTCATGCGCGAGCTGCAGGCCAAGGGTGTCGATGTCGAACGCGGCGTGCTCAACGGCGCGACGGCCGCGCTCCGCTTCGGCGCGCACATCGGGCCGGCGCAGGTGGACGCGATCGAAGGCGTGCTCACCTCCGGCGTGCTCGATCCCAACGTCGTGCAGCTCATCGGGAGCATGGGCTCGTCGCTCGCCACCGCGGCGAGTTCCCGTCCCGAACCCGTGGGACCGCTCGGCGCGCTCGGCGCGCTACGCAACCCCGACGTCAAGCAGGCACTCGGCCTGCTGCTTACCTTCGCGGCCGAGTTCGGTCGCCACCTGAACGCCGGCACCCGAGGGAGGGACCGCTCATGATTGCGCCGAACAACTCCGACACCCCGTCGTACGAAGTGCTCATCGTCGGTGGTGGCAGCGGCGGACTCGCCGTGGCCGCGCAGCTGCGCAATCGCCCCGACGCGCCGCAGGTCGCACTCATCGAGCCGAGCGACAAGCACTACTACCAGCCGTTGTGGACGCTCGTGGGCGGCGGCGTCTTTCCCAAGGAAGAATCGGAGCGCAACGAGGCCGACTTCATCCCGCCGGGCGTGACGTGGATCAAGGACAAGGTCGCGACGTTCGATCCGGACGCGCACACCGTCACCACCGAGGGTGGTCGCACGATCCACTACGAGCAGCTCGTCGTGGCCGCCGGCATCCAGATCGACTGGGACACGATTCCCGGTCTGGTGGAGAGCGTGGGCAAGCCCGGGACCGGTGTGGTGAGCAACTACTCGTACGACACCGTAGACGCGACCTGGGAGGCAATCCGCACCTTCACGGGGGGCACGGCCATCTTCACCGATCCCAAGACGGCGGTGAAGTGTGGCGGCGCGCCGCAGAAGATCATGTACCTCGCTGAAGAATCCTTCCGCAAGCAGGGGGTGCGTGAGAAGTCGCGCGTGCTGTTCATGAATGCGAAACCCACCAACTTCACGGCGCCGGCGTACGGCGTGACGCTGCGGCGTCTCTGTGAGCAGCGCGGTATCGACATCAACCTCGAGCACGATCTGATCGCGTTGCGCCCTGAGGTGAAGGAGGCGGTGTTCCGTCGCGGCGATGGTAGCGAGCTGGTGGTGAAGTACGACCTCATTCACGTCACGCCGCCACAAAGCGCACCGGACTTCCTCAAGCGCAGTCCGCTGGCCAACGCGGACGGGTGGGTCGAGGTGGACAAGCACACGCTCGCGCACGTGCGCTACCCCGATGTGTTCGCGCTGGGCGACAACAGCAGTCTGCCCACCTCGAAGACGGGCGCGGCCATTCGCGGCCAGGCGCCGGTGCTGGTGGAGAACCTCATGGCGCGACGCGCGCAGCGGGCGCTCACCGCGAGCTACGACGGCTACACCGCGTGTCCCGTGGTGACGGGGTACGGCAAGCTCATCATGGCGGAGTTCGACTACAGCAAGCAGCCGAAGGAGTCGTTCCCCTTCGACCAGAATCAGGAGCGCTACAGCATGTACGCGCTCAAGGCGTACGCCCTGCCGCGCATGTATTGGCACGGGATGCTGCGCGGTCGCATGTAGGGCCGCCCGGGGGGGCGGAGGTCACGACACGTCGGGTCGTCGGGTGGCGGGCCGGCGTGTCGTGCGTTGCGGACGGATCTGTGCCGTTGCCCGGCGTCGCTCGTCCTGCCACTACGATGCGCACCTCCCGCACGACCACCCTCCCGCTCCGCTGGGCACGCGCCGGTGCCTGGTTTGCGGCCGTCTTCACGGCCGCGAGCGCGGTGTTCCTGTTCTGGATCGCGATCACCGGCCAGCGAGTCTCGGGTGGACTGCCGTTCCTCCCGGATGACATGAATCAGCGCCTCGGTCACGTGCTGTTCGGATTCGCCGGCATCCTGTGCGCGTGCATCGCCATGCTCGCGTTCCGCGACGCGACGCGGCCGACCCGCACCCACATCACGCGATCGGCCCGCTGGGGCTGACCTCGCGACGCCGGGGTGGCCGCGCGTAGAGCGCGCCGATCTCCGCCATAGAGAAAATCACTGTGATTGCGCGCCCACACCGATTGGTGCGCGCTGCCCGCGCTCCTAGGTTGCCCTCGACCCTTCGAGGAGACCTTCGATGCTGCAGGCCCCCGTTCCCTCCACCGCCGCACACTGGCGATCGCTCGTGCTCACCGTCGGCGCGGCTGGCGCGCTGGTGATTGCGATCGACACGTCGCTCGACGCACAGGCGATGGTCCGATCGCGTGGTGCGAACGTCGCGCCCACACTCGTGGCGTCGTCTGTCGCGAGCACCACACCGGGCACGACGCCGTCGCGCGATGCGACCACGGCGAGTACCTCGCCCATCGAGCGCTGCGCGGATCCCAGCGGCGCCGAGTGAAGTAGATTCGGTCGGGCGACGCCGACTGGGGCGCCGCACCGCTCCAGACTCACGGCGACTTCGCATGTTCACGTCCGTCAACTACAACCACCTGCGCTACTTCTGGACCGTGGCGCGCACCGGCAGTGTGACCGCCGCCGCCCGCGTGCTCAACATCACGCAGCCCACGGTGAGTGCGCAGCTGCGGCAGTTCGAACATGCCGTGGGGTCGCCGCTGTTCGAGGGGGATGGACGCGCGCGTCACCTGACCGACACCGGACGCCTGCTGTATCGCTTCGCCGAAGAGGTGTTCACGCTCGAGCGCGAAGTCCATGACGCATTCTCGGGACTGCCCAGCGGGCGACAGCGTCCGTTTCGCGTGGGTGTGACCGACGGCATTCCGAAGCTGCTGGTACATCGCTTCGTCGCGCCCGTGCTGGCGCTGCCCGACGCGCCAACGCTGGTGGTGCGGGAGGGCGCGCAGGATGCACTGCTCGCGGAACTCGAAGATCACGCGCTCGATCTCGTGCTGCTCGATGCGCCGGCGACGGGCCGCGTGAAGGGGCGCGCGCACACGGTCGGCGAGTCGGACATCGCGCTCTTCGGCACCCCCGAGCTGGTCGCCCACTACGCGCCCAACTTCCCTGCGTCGCTCGACGCCGCCCCCATGCTGTTGCCGGCGTCGGGCAGCGTTCTGCGACAGATGCTCGACGCGTGGTGCACGGTGTCGAGCATCCGACCGCGCGTGGTGGCCGAACTCGACGACAGCGCCTTGCTCAAGGCCATGGGCACGGCGGGCCATGGCCTGTTCGCGCTCCCCGTGGCGGTCGCGGACGACGCCGCGCGTCGGTACGGGGTGCAGCAGCTTGGCCTCGTGGACGGCGCCCGCGTGCAGTACTACGCGGTCAGCATGGGCCGCAAGCTCGATGACGAAACGACACGCGTCATCGACTGCATCGTGCGCGGGCTGGGCGAGCGCTGAGCGCTCGCCCAGCGAGCGGTCACCCCGTTGCGCCGAGCGGTCGCCGATCGGTGCGCAGGTAGTAGTGCATCTGCTCGGCGTGTCCGATCGCGTGAAAGGCGCGCGCGAGGCGCACGCGCACCGCGACCGCGCTGCCCTCCTCGAGCGCGAGCCGCGCTTCGTGCAGATCGCGTGCGGCTTCATCGTGACTGCGCGAGAGCATGGCAATCGCCTGCAGATTGGCGCGGCGACGCTCGGAGGACATGCCGTCGAGTAGCTCATCGAGCACGTGACGCGCCTGGCGCATGCGCCCCAGCAGCGCATCGAGATCCCGCGCCAGTCGGGCATGCACGGGATCGGCGGCGGCCAGTTCGATTTCGGCGCGCGGGGCGGTGACCGCGTCGTGGATGATGTCGGCCATTTCGAGATGCAGCGCACCGAGTCGATCGTGCTGGGCCGAACCGGTCTCCCCGACACCTCGGTCGAGATCCCGTGTGGCGGCGCGAGCGGAGGCGAGATGGCGCCCGTCGCTCGGCAGCGGGCGGTCGAGTTGCTTCACCATGAGCGCTCCTCGGAATAAGGGTGGGCGGGGCGATGCGCCCCAACACCCTTGAGCATGGCGAGCGGATCGATCGGCGCCAAATACCGATTCTCAATGCGGGGCATAGACGGAGGGCGCGCTGGCGCGGGGCTCGCGTGTCGCGGATTCGGCACCATATTGGCGAGACTGCCGTCCGGTCGATCCCTCCCCCCTCGCTCCGCATGTCGTCTGCTGCACCCCTGCTGGCCGATCGCTATCTGCTGCTCGAGGAGATCGGTCGCGGTGGGCACGCGTCGGTCCACCGGGCGCGTGACCAGCGGCTCGGGCGCGACGTGGCGGTCAAGCTGCTGCGCAGCGACGCGGACACGGCCAATGTGCGCGCGCGTTTCGAGCGCGAGATTCGTCTCACCGCCACGCTCGAGCATCCGCACATCCTGCATGTGCACGACACGGGCGAGCACGAGGGCCGCCCCTTTCTCGTGACCGAGCTGGCGACGAGCGGCACGCTGGCCGATCGTCTGTCCCGCGAATCGCCGCTCCCCCTTGCCGATGCGTTGCAGATCACGCGCGATGTCGGACTCGCGCTGGCGCACGCGCACGCACATGGCGTGGTGCACCGCGATGTGAAGCCCGCCAACATCCTGCTGCGCGACGGTACGGCGTTGCTGGCCGATTTCGGCGTTGCGTTTGCGGAACCCGAGGAGCTGCAGCGTCGCCTCACGAGTGCCGGGCTCGCGGTCGGGACGGCGCAGTACATGAGCCCCGAGCAACTGTGCGCCGATCCGATGGTGGACGGACGCGCCGATCAGTATGCGCTCGCCCTCGTGCTGTACGAGCTGCTGGCCGGCGTGCCGGCGCAGACGGCGCGCACGCTGGAAGGGTTGCGACTGCAGCGCGTCTCCGCCCCACCGTTGGGTGTGCGCACACATCGGCCGAGTGTCCCTGAGCAGATCGAGCAGGCGTTGCAGACGGCGTTGGCACCCGTGCCGGCCGATCGTTTTCGCGATGTGCCGAGCTTTCTCGCCGCGCTGGGCGTTTCCGCGTCGGGGGAGTTTCGGGTGCCGGGCACGGGGGGATACGCGGCGGTTGGGAGCGGTGGGTGGCGCAGCGTGGGCGCGTCGGGACCCGGAGCGTTCGAGTCCGGAGCGCCGGTCGACGGTGTATCGGCGACGGGTGAGCCGACGCACGATGCGGGTGTCGCCGCCTCGTCGGTCTCGACCCGCGCACCGCGCACTCGTGCGGCCATCGTGGGCCTCGTGCTGCTCGCCGGTGCCGGGTGGGGGGTCACGCAGTGGCGCGACGGACGTGACGCGACGGCGGTCTCCGCGGCCGCCGAGACTGCTGGTGGCGACTTGTCACGCATGACCGTGCGCCTCGCCCCCCCCGGGTCCGATTCGCTGGCCACACGCGTGCACCGCGCGCTCGACGCGGAGTTCGGCGCGTGGCCGGACGTGGTGCGCGGCGATGGGGCGAACGCGTGGCAGCTCACGAGCGATGTCACACCGCTGGGGGATTCGGTGCGGGTGCGGCTCCTCGTGCAGCGCGCGGCGCGCGACAGTGCGTTGTACGCGGCGGTTGGCCGTTCGGACACGGACGAGGCGTTGCGCGCGATGACGGCGCGGCTGGTGCGCGAGGTGCTCGCGGGCGCCGTCGAGGAGGACGCGCCCGGGCTGGCGGCGTTGCCGGTGCGGTCGCTGCGTGCGGCGCGCGCGTATGCGGCGGGGCATCGGGCCTTGCGGGATGGCGCCCTGGCCGAGGCGGAGCAGACGTGGCGGCGCGTGGTGGACGATGTGCCGGACTTTGCGCACGCCGCCTTCTGGGCGGCGCAGGTGGCGTCATGGCGACAGCCGCGCGAACGTGACGCGTGGAGCGGGCTCGCCGCTGCGGCAGAGGCACGGGCCGTTTCGGAGCAGCTCGATACGCTGCTCGTCCGGGGTCTCGTGGCCTTGGCGCGCGCCGACCACGCGGCCGCGTGTTCGGCCTATCGTGCGGCCACCGAGCAGACGCCGACGTCGCATCTCGCGTGGTTCGGTCTGGGGGAATGTCAGCGTCGTGATGACGTCGTGGAGCGTCGCGGCACGCAGCTGGTGCACCGCGGGAGTGTGTGGGCGGCGCTGCAGGCGTACCGGCGCGCCTTCGAAACCGCGCCCTCGGCAGGGCTGCTCGGTGCGTGGTACCCGTTGGTCTTTCCAGCCACGTTCGCCGAAGCCAATCGGACGCGGCGCGGCGTGGTGTCGAGTCCGCCGAACGAAACGACGATGGCCCTGCCCTCGCTGCGGCAGGACACGCTGGCGTTCGAGCCGCTGCCAGCAGCGACCTTTGCGTCGGCGGCTGTGCCGGCAAGCTTCACGGCTGCGGTGCGCGCTGGCCGACGCATCGCGACCGATCTCACGCGCCGTTGGGTGGAGCGCTTCCCGGCCTCGGACGACGGCTGGCTCGCCCACGCGGAAGCGCTCGAGCTCGGCGGAGATCTGTCACGTGCCGCACCTGGCATCACGCGCATCGAGGATGCGCTCGCTCGCGTGCGCACGTCCTCTCTCACGCCGGCCACGCGGCTGCGCACTGAAACGCTCGGCGTGCGACTCGCCGTGCGCGCGGGCTCGCTCGCCGAGGCGCACGTGCGTGCGCAGGCGGTTCTCGCTGACGCCACGCTGCGTCAGGATTCGAGTCTCACGCGTACGCTGGCGCCACTCGCGGCGTTCGTGGGTGATACCACGCTGCTCCAGGTAACGATGGAAGAACTCCGCGCGCGCGACGTACCACGCGCGTTGAGCGACGCCCTCGCGCGCTATCACGCGCGTGCGGTGCTTGGTTTGTGTGACGGGCTGGCGGCGGATCGTGCGCAGGT
>JALOPN010000191.1 GCA_025453875.1 Gemmatimonadaceae bacterium
GATGAACGGATTCCGATTCCCCTGCGCCCGCTGCACGCCATCGTTGCGCGTGCGTTCCCACGAATCGGGCGCATCCTCGCGTGCCCACGCCAGCAGCAGGTCGCGCTCGAAGGCGAAGTTCGTGAGGCTGTAGCCCGCCGGACGATCGGTGTGATAGCGCAAGTGGAAGTAGAGCAGGGCACGCGCGATGTCACCGCGCACCGATGGCCGCGGCTCGAAGACGATCGCACCGGTGTTGCCATTCGCGTAGCCGAGACGGCTCACGTCGCCGGGCGTGCGCGGGTTGGGGCTGGTCCACAGCACGGTGCCGCGCACGAGGCCGAACGGGAAGTTCGAGCGCTGCGCATTGGCCGCTTCGTCGGAGGAAAACAGGTGGTGCAGGTCGCTCAGTGCCGGATCATTCTCGGCGCCACGACTGCGCGGCCACAGATGCTCCGTATTGATGCCGGCGGCGGCGGCCGTCGCGCGCGTGGTCACGCCGGTCGCGATGCGCCCCGTATACGCGTCGATGATGGCGGGCCGATCGCCACGATCGACAAAGGCGTAGAGCGAATCGCGCGCCGCCGTGTAGCCAAGCAGGCGTTGTCCGCGTACGAGCTGCTGCAGCGTGGTGAGGAGCGCCGTCCCGCACCGGTTGCGCGCGGCGGCGTAGTAGGTGGCCTGTGCCGTTGGCGGCGCCGTGGTGCAGGTGTTGGGCGGCGGTGTCGGGCCCGTCGTGCCCGCGCCGTCGCCGCCGCCGCAGGCAATGCCGCCAAGCGCGATCAGGCCGGCTGCGAGCAGCGATCGTGACGTCGCGCGCCGATCGGGCCGGCGGTTCGTGCGTGTTGCACCTGCTGCCATGTCAGAACACTCGGAGATTGATGTAGCGGCGCGGATTGGCCTTCACGTCGGCGGCGAGTGAATCGAGCCGGAGCAGCAACGTGTCAAGTCGCGCGTAGACGCCGGGATCGTTGAGCAACTTGCCCGCGGTACCGGTGCCGTTGTCGAGCTTTTCGAGAATCGAGCGCACCTGCGTCTGGGCGTGGCGCAGCTCTTCGGTGACGGCGGCGACGTTGGTCGCGCTCGTCTGGAATGCACGCAGCGTCGAGTCGACCGTGCCCGAGTCGATGGCCGCGAGCGTCGAGCGCAGCTGGCGCTGCGTGCGCGTGAGCTCCACCGACTGTGCTTCGGCGATGGTGCCCAGCTGGGTGACGAGCTTGGCCATGTCAGCCGTGACCTGGCGCAGGTTCGCAATCCCGCCGCCGTCGACGAACTCGGTGCGCAGCGCGCCCGTGAGCGCCTCGACATCCTTGGCGATGGAGTCGCCCTTGGCCAGCAACTCGCCCGTGGTGGGTGTGCCCTTGCCCGTGGGAATCGTGTCGCCGCGGGCCATGTAGGTCGTGACTGCGCGCTCCGGCTGCAACGCGATGAGCTGATCGCCGAAGATGCCATTGGGCGCGACGGCGGCCGTCGTGCCTTCGGGTACCTGATACTCGTTGTTGATCGCGAGGGTCACCACAAGCGTCCCGTTGGGATCGAGCTTCACGGCCTTCACGAAACCGATGTTCACGCCGGCGAGCAGCACGGGCTGTCCGTTCTTGAGGCCGGCGCCCCACGGAAAGCGCACGTACATCTCGTAGCCGCTCGACAGGCCACCGCGCGCGAGCCACACCGTGCCCGCGACGCCAACCGTCACGGCCACGATGAGCAGCAGCCCCACGAGCACTTCGTCACGACGTTTCATGCATCCGATCCATTGAGGTCACGGGGAGGAGCAAGCCATCAGGCCTGGACGAACGGGGCGAACACGGCCGCCACGATCGCATCGAGAGTGAGAATGGCGACCGACGTGATCACGACCGCGCGCGCCGTGGCCTTGCCGACGCCTTCGGCACCGGCCTGCGCGATATAGCCCTGATACGAACACACGAAGGCGATCGCGCCGCCAAAGGCCGTCGCCTTGATGAGACTGTACACGACCTGGAAGGGAATGAACGCGATGCGCAGCCCATCCACGAAGTCCACGGTGCGCACATCGGTGGCAAGGATGAGCGTGAGCCACGCGCTGCCGATCGCCGCGACATTCGCGAGCATCACGAGTGCGGGCAGCATCACGAGTCCGGCGAGCAGTCGTGGCAGCGAGAGGAACGCGACGGGGTCGTAGGCGAGCGTCTCGAGCGCGTCGATCTGCTCCGTGACGCGCATGGTGCCGATTTCGGCGGTCATGCGCGCGCCCACGCGACCGGTGAGCACGAGCGCCGTGAGCAGCGGGCCCAGTTCGAGCACGATACTCTGACGCGCGATGAGCCCGACCGCCGAGAGCTGCACGCCGGGGAAGAGCTGGAAGCGCGTCTGGAACGCGGTCACGCCGCCGAGGAACGCGGCCACGATGATCGTGAGCAGCACCGATTCGACACCGATCACGCGCATCTGGCGAATGGTCTCGCGCGGCCAGGTGTCGGTTTCGCTGATTGCGCGCGCGATGTCGCGCAGGTAATAGCCGTGCGCCCCGATCTCGCGGAGCACGGCCCGCGTGCCCTTGCCGAGCGCGCGCCAGGTGGCGATAAGCGGCACCGGTCAGGTCCGCACGCGCGCGAGCAGGACCAGCGCCACCGACCCGACGAGCAGGTTGGGGAACCAGGCCGCCAGTTCGGGCGGCACGACACCGGACTTGCCGATCGCCTTGGTGACCTGAATGAGCAGTAGCACGAAGATGGTGGTGGCGAGACTGATGCCGATGCCGTACGCGGTGCCGCCACGTTGCGTGCTGGTGGCGAGCGGCGCGCCGAACATGGCGATCATGAGGCACGTGACGGGAATGGCGATCTTGAGCATGAGCTCCACGCGCAGGCCGCGCACATCGGAGCCCGCGCGCTCGAGGGTGCCGATGAAGCGGGCGAGCTGACCGTACGTCATCTCTTCGGAGGTCTTTTCGCTGGCCCGCAGTTCGACCGGCGTTTCGACCATGCGTCGATCGATCAGCGAGTCGAACTCCATCACGACGTCCTGCGATCGATCGGGGATGACGTGCAGATGCCCATCGCGCAGTACCCACCCGCGCTCGGCAGTCCACGACCCGCCTTCGGCCGACACGAGCTGCGTCGGGGTGAGCGAGTCGCCGCGCTGCTCCGTTTCAACCTCCTGCAGGCGCGCCTCCTGTACGTGCAGGAAGGTGGCGCGCACGATGCGGCCGCCCTGTCCGCCGAACACGAAGTTGTAGCGGGTGACGGCCGACTCATTGCACACCGCGCGGCCACCCGACGGTGACGTGGCGGCGAGGCACGATTCCCGCAGCAGCGACAGCCGCTTCGAGTTGGCCGGTGGCGAGAGCTCACCGATCACCATCGCCACCAATGCCGCACAGGCGGCGAGCACGAAGATCGGGCGCACGATGCGATGAAAGCTCATCCCCGACGCCTTGGCGGCCGTCAGCTCCGCATGGCGCGTGAGATTGCCCACGGTGAACACGGTCGCGAACAGCACCGCCGCCGGAAACACCTTGTACATGGTGTCCGGCAGGAAGTACCAGTAGCTCAGCGCGATGTCGGCGGGTGGGATGTTGCGTTCGGTGTACTTCCGCAGGTTGTCGACGAGGTCGACGATGAACACCAGCAGCGGAAATCCGAGGCAGGTGACCATGAAAATGCGGAGAAACTCGACGGCGACATACCGATCGAGCGGCCGAATGAGATGGCGACGACGTGGGGCGATGTGTCCGGGATCGCTCATGCGCCGGCCTCGCGCGTCGGTGGCGCCAACGAGGGCGTACGGCGCAACGTCCGACGCGCGCGGCGGTCGGCGAACCACTCACGGATGCCGCCACCGCGCGAACTGTCGGCGGTGCGCTCGATGCGGAGCAGCAGCACAATGCCGGCCAGGGTGAAGAGGACATTGGCCGCCCACATCGCGATCACCGGATCGATCTTCCCCTTGTCGCCGAGCACTTCACCGGCCATGAGGCACACGTAGTAGGCACCGAACACCACGAGCGAGACCCCGATGGTGACGCCCACACCACCGCGGGGGAACCGCAGCGCGATGGGCGGGCCGAAGAGCACGAAGACGAAACAGGCGAGCGACAGCGCGAACTTCTTCTGCACTTCGACCGCGTACGAACTCATGGACACAAGCGCTTCGTTGAGCGCTTCCGGCGTCACGGCGAAGACCGCGGGTGGCGGCAGATTGGGGTCGCGCACGGGTGCTTCACCACGCGCGATGCGCGCGCTGTCCTCGACGCGCAGGATGCTGTCGCGTCGCAGACTGTCCTGTCGCGCCGCCTCGGC
>JALOPN010000025.1 GCA_025453875.1 Gemmatimonadaceae bacterium
GCGATTCCTGCCGCCATCGAGGCGCACGTCATGGGCGACGGGCGATGAGAGAGTCGATCGTGCGCTTCGGCCCGAACGGACAGCTCATTGGTGTGCTCACGCAGCCACCACTGGACCGCCCGATGCGTGATGTGGCCATCCTGCTCTCCAACACCGGCACGAACTCGCGCGTTGGTCCGTTTCGCCTCAATGTCGAACTGGCCCGTGCCTTCGCCAAACTCGGCTACGCGACACTTCGCTTCGATCGCTCCGGACTTGGCGACAGCGCTCGCCGGGATGCGCAGGGAGACGATCATGCGCACGCCCTGCTCGATAGCACGGACGGATTCCGCGCGCGGCATGCGCTCCGGGTGCTCGATGTGGAACGCGTCAAGCGCAAGTTCCGCCGACAGCAGCACCGCGCACGACACGCGGAGTTCTTCGCCGAGCCAGCGGTGGATGCCAGTACGATCTTCACACGCGCCATCCCGACGCTCGACCGCTTCCGGGAGGATCTGGCGGCAATGGCCGAGCGTGGCGCGCGCGTCCTGCTCGTGTACACCGGTGGGATGGGGCTGCACATCAATGCCCCTGAACAGGTCAGCGAGATGCTCGGAGACGAGGCATGGGTCGCGGCGGCCGTGTCGGTCGCCTGGATGCCCGATGCCGATCACCTGTTCATGCAGCCCTCTCGGCGAGACGCACTCGCCAACAGTGTACTGGCCTGGCTCGATCGCATCACCACGCGCTGATACCGCGCGACGTGCGGTCGCGCGCTACCGCCTACGGTGACAGCCGCACCGTCGTGATGCTCCACGGATCGAGCGTGAGCGTGACCGTATTGCCCGCGAGTGTCGCGCTCGCGCCGGGGCGCGGATCGGGCTGCCGGTCCTTGACCACCCATGTCGATGCCGTCTGCAATGCGGCCGTGTGCGACACGCGCACCGCGGCCGTGACCGGCTGATTGCGCTTGTTGATCACCACGAGCACCACGTTGCCGGCGGCATCGAGACTCCCGTAGGCCGACGCATCGACCGTATTGCTCACCGAGGTACGAACACTCGTGTCGCCAAAGCGTGCACCCGCACCGTCGTAGTCGAGGTAGCTCCGGAATGCACCGAAGGCGTACGCCCACGCCTGGCGCCCATCGCCCTGCCATGGCTGCGCCCACACGCCGGCCTGGGGCCACAGATTCGCGGCGAACACGCTATCGCGTCCGAAGATGCCAAGCAGATCGGCCTGCACGAGTCCACCGCTGATGTCGCCGGAGCGCCCGAAGTAGTACTCGGTGAAGGCGATCTTCGTCCCGGGATTGTAGCGCGCGATCATCTCGCGCAGACGCGGCAACAGGCGAATGGGACCGTTGGTCACCCCGGACACCCAGCTCTGTTCATCAAACGTCGGGTCCCACAACGACCGCGGCGCCTGCAGGCGCGCTCGCACCATGGCCTCGTCCTGCGGTGCATAGTCGTTGGTCACTTCACCACCAGTCGTTCCCGTGGCCGGATACCAGTGCAGATCGAGCACGTCCACGAGGCGCGATCCGTAACTGCGACTCGCTTCGGCGAGTCGCTCGAGGTAGAACTCGACAAACGGACGACTGCCGTGCTGCGGATCGGGGTACGGATACCGACCGATCGTCATCACACCCGCCCAGGTCGCAAAGGCGGGACCGAACACCACGGCCTCTGGTGCCTCGCGCTTGATCGCCGAGGCAAACGCCACAGTCGTCGCCAGAAACCCCTCATACGTCTGAATGCGCGGTCGCTTCGGATCATCGAGCGAATCGCCAAGAATGGCCTTGTGCGTGGCGTGCCACGAATCCGGCTCGTTGTCGAGCGAGAACATGATGGGCCGTTGCGCATCCGTCACAGCACCGGGGAACGCGCGCACGAGGTGACGTACGAACTCATCCTGATACACCGCGTCGTCCGTCAGCGACGGTTGATCCGACAACGCCGTCGGCTTGCGCGCGACATTGCGACGAAAGCGCGTTGCCAGCCGCGTTGGGCGTGTCACATCGATCGTATCCATCGGGCCAGCGCCATCGGCGGCGACCCACCCGAGCATGGGCACCGTCACCAACGTCGCAGCACCGCGCGCCCGAGCCGCCGCCACGCGCTGCGTCACCGCTGCCGCGGGGGTGCGACTTTCCGACAGGAACTCGTCGTTCTGATGCAGGTAGTCGACGCCCGCGTGGCTGAAGTTGTTCTCCCAGTTGTACGCCGAGAAGCGATTGCCACCGAAGCGGTCGAATGGCACCACGGCCGGCGGCGTCGCACCATACCAGGGAAAGGCCCCCGCGTACGGTCCCCCGGTATCGCCGGTGAGATTCATGCCGTAGATGAAGCGGGAGATCGGCGCGCGCAGCGCGGTGTTGACGTCGATCGTGAGGTCGGCGACCGGCGCGGGTGGGGCCACCGTGACCAGGACGCTGTCGCGCAGCGACCCGCGTTGCACCACGACCCACGTCATCCCGATCGACAGCGCCTCGGCCACGCCATCCGCGCGTACGCGCACGACGGCCGGATCACGCGACGCCCACTCCAGCGCACCACTTGCCACCGGCTGGCCGTTGCTGTCGGACGCCGCCACGGTGAACTGCGTGGAGGCCCCCACGGTCAGCAACGTGTCGCGCGGCGAGAGGCGGACCCGCGTCGCGGCTGGCGCATCGAGTGCGGTTGCCCGCGACTCCGCGCACGCCGTGAGCGAGGCGAACGCCGTCAGCACAACCGCACCAACCGGCGAAAAGGGAACTCGAAGCGTCAGCATCACGAACATGGGGAGGTGGACCAGCGCCAGGCGCCGCGCGTCGCCGCGCCGGACCCGCTGGTTGCCGAATGCACCGGCCTTTCGTCGGGCTATCGTGCACGTTCGTTCGCCGGCCGCGTGTGGCCCGCGACGCCCGTCCTCGACAATTTCACAGCGCCCCCGGTCTTCGGGAACGGATCACGCCACCGGCCGGGCCGACCAACCATCGGTGGCCACCCCAGCCCTCAGCCAGCCCGCATGCCGACCACCACCGCCACGCTCGACTGGAGTCGTCTCCCCGCCGATCTGCTCGGTGATGGGACGGCCTCAGGCGCGCGCGTGGCCCAGGTGGTCCGACTGCCTCATCGCGTGTCCGAGGTGGTCGAGGGGCTCGCCGCACGGCACGATCTCACGAAGGACGCGCTGCAGCTCGCGCTGCAACTCGGCGTGGTATCGCGCTACGTGGGCCCGACGCCGTGCGTGCAGTTCCGCACGAACGCCGGGGTCACCACAGGATGCGTCGCCCTCGAGGAGGGGGATGACCTCGTGCGCGTGGCGCAACGGGTGTCCACCCTGCTGCAGGACCATCCCCCCGATGCGGATGCGGGAGCGGACGCGCCGATCCGACTCGCGGTCGGCGATGCGTTCGATGCGGCCGATGGCAACCCGCTCGATCTGGCCATCCGCCTGGTGGATCACCCCGACGCGCCGCAGTGGGAGCTGCTGACGGACGCCCGCTTCACCGAGGCCACGTTCGCGGCGGTGGCACGCACTGCCACCACCTGGTGCACCGCGATCGCGGACGACCCGGCCCTCGCGTTCGCCTTCGCTCCCGTGCTCGATGACGCCACGCGGTCCCTCGTGCTCGAGACGTGGAACGCGACGCAGATCCCGCGACGCGCCGACGAGCTGGCGCACCACGCGCTCGAGCGCCTCGCGGCGCGCGCCCCGCACCATGTCGTCGCCGAACTTGGCGCGCGGACGCTCACGGCGCGCGAACTCGACGCGCGCGCCAACGCCCTCGCGGATCGCCTCGCATCGCTGGGCGTGACGGCCGATGTCGCCGTTGGTGTCGCGTTGGAGCGCTCGTTTGAGCTGCTGGTCGCGCTCTTCGCCGTGCTCAAGGCCGGCGGTGCATTCGTCGCGGTCGATCCCGAGCTTCCACTCGACCGACAGGCATGGCTGCTCAACGACGCCAACGCGCACGTGCTGCTCACTCAGCCACACCTGCTCGACACGCTGCGTCCGTCGGCGGCGATGGCCGACGCCACGCTGCTCACGCTGGCCACCACCGACGCGCACACGCCGGTCCCCACGGCGAAGGCACGACCGCGAGGCACGAAGCCGACACAGCCGGCGTACATCGTGTACACGTCGGGCTCCACGGGTCGCCCCAAGGGCGTACGTGTGCCGCATCGTGCGCTCGTCAATCATGCGGCGTGGTTCGCCGAGGCCACGCAACTCACGCCCACCGACCGTGTGCTGCACTACGCCTCGGTCAGCTTCGATGCCGCGCTGGCCGAGCTGTTCGCCCCCATCGCGGCAGGCGCCCGCATCGTGCTCGCGCCGCCGCATGCGCATCGCGATCTGCTCGGCCTCTTCGACCGCGCACAGGCGTCACGCATTTCGGTGCTGCAGGCGGTGCCGTCGGTGCTGCGTGCGGCGCTCGATGCGGGCGCACTGCGCAACGCCGGCACGCTGCGCTATCTCGTATCCGGTGGTGAAGCGCTCGACCACGCCCTCGTGCGCCGCGTGCGCGAACAGTTGCCGCACGTGCGCATCGGCAACTTCTACGGTCCCAGCGAGGCGTGTGTCGACAGCACGATGATCGAGGTGAGCGACGAGTTGCTCGCGCGCCGTACGATTCCCATCGGACGCCCCATCGCCAACGCGCGCTGTCACGTCCTCGACCGCTTCCTGCAACCGGTTCCCATCGGCGCGCTCGGCGAACTGTACATCGGTGGACGTGGGCTGGCGATCGACTATATGGGGCAGTCCGAGCTGACCGGACGTGTCGATACGCAGGTCAAGGTGCGGGGATTCCGCCTCGAGCTGGCCGAAATCGAGACGGCGCTGCGTGGGCATCCAGGCGTTCGTGAATGTGCGGTTGTTGCCCCGGCAGACGCACACGGGGAGCGCACGCTCGTGGCCTGGATCGCGGTCGCACCCGGTGCGTCACCGCCCTCCGCGCGAGCGATCATCGCGCGGTTGCGACAGACGCTGCCCGACTACGCCATTCCGTCGCACATCGGCGTGCTCGACGCATTGCCGCTCAATCCCAGCGGCAAACTGAATCGGCCACACCTCGAGTCGCTGCCGCTGCCCGCGCCCGCGGCGACTCGGGATGACACGCCACGCGAAGCGGTCACCGACCCGATCGCCCGTCGCCTCGTGCCCATCTGGGAGGAAGTCCTCGGCGTCAGCCCGATCGGCCTCGACGATGCGTTCTTCGATCTGGGTGGACACTCGCTCAAGGCCATTCGCCTGTTGAATCAGATCGAGCGCGAGTTCGGCCTCGACGTGCACGCTGGCGTGCTCTTCGAAGCGCCAACGGTGCGTCAGCTTGCGGCACGGCTGCAGGAGCGCTCGGCACGCCTCGCGTCCACGATCATTCCTGTCCAGCCGAACGGCACGCGACCGCCCGTGTTCTTCGTCCCGGGCGGCGGCGGTGAGCTGTTCGTCTTCGAAGCGCTCGCGCAGGCCCTCGGACGCGATCAACCGCTGCATGTCATCGACCTCTACGCCTTCGGTGACCGCGCGGATCTGCCGCCCGAACCGTCGCTGGAGCAGATCGTCCGCGTGCTGGTGAATGATCTGCAACGCGTGCAGCCCACCGGACCGTACCATCTCGCGGGCTACTCCATGGGCGGCATGATCGCGCTGGAGATGGCGCGACAGCTGTCCGAGCGCGGGGCCGTGTTGGGGACGCTGCTCATGCTCGATGCGGACGGGCCGGACTATCCTCGACTGCAGCCGCTACCACAACGGTTGCTCACCCACGCGCGTCACGCGCTGTCGCTCGGACCGCGCGGCATGTTGCGCTACCTGCGTGAGCGCCTGCCGCGCGCCGCCGTGCGACTCGGCCTGCGGCCTGCCGAGCCCCATCGGCTGTACGCGCAGGAGGAGGAGCTCGATCTCGTACCTCCCGATGTGATTGCGGGCATGGAGCGTGCCATCGCCCCACTCGTGCATGCGTGGGAGCGCTATCGTCCCGCGCCCTACGCCGGACCGGTGCTGCTGCTGCGTGCCGAGATTCGTCAGCTCATGGTCGGCGTCTCCGACAGCGATCCGCGACTCGGCTGGGGACCGGTCCTGCCCAACCTGCGCGTGACCTCGATGGCATGCACGCACTTCGACATGTTGCGTGCGCCCAATGCGCCTCGCGTCGCGGCCGTGGTGCGCTCCTGCCTCTCCGAGGCGCACTGAGGGATCGGGTAGAGGAGCACGGCGCCGGCGAGTGGCGCGATGCGCGTGCGGCGGCGGTGTCGCCTTTGGCGGTGACTCGACGATTGCCGAGGTACACGCTCGCGCATCGCTCGTTCTCAAGCCGCAGGCTCCCATGTCGTCGCCTCAGCCCTCGTCGCTGTCATCCCTCCCGGCATCCGTTGGCCGGTCGTCCCTCGTTCGCGTCGCGCTGCTACTCTGGGGCGGCGCGCTGCTCGCCTGCGGTGGGGGCGGCGACGGTCCCGGCACCCCGACGACGCCGACCACACCGACGACACCGACGACACCGACGACACCGACGACTCCGACCACACCCGCCGGCTTCACACTGGTCGCCGGCACGCCCGACGCCGCGTCCATCCCGCAGGGCGACTCGACTGCGGTCACGCTCACCGTGTCGCGCACCGGTGGCTTCGCGGGCCCCATCACCCTCTCGCTCGACAGTGCGTCGTCGAACATGCTCGTCACGCCGAGCAGCGTGCAGCTGACGGGTGCGACCACGACGGCGCGTGTGCAACTGCAACCAACCGCTGGCGCCGTCGCCGGCGTCTACACGGTGCGGCTGCGCGCCTCTGGCGACAACGTCCCGACGCAAACGGCCACTGTCACGCTCACTGTGACGCCGCGCCCCATCCTGCTCACGTTCACACGCGCCGGCCTCGGTCCGATCATCACCGCGCGCGGTGGGGCGCCCGCGAGCATCCGTCTGCTTGTGCCCAATCGGCCCTTCGTGGGCTTTGTGCGGTTCGATATTGCCGACACCCTGCCTCGCGGAGTGCGCGTCACCTTCACTCCCGACTCCACGCTTGGCGGAGAAACCGTGGCGGCGCTGCGTGCCGATTCGACTGCCACGCCCGGCATCTACACCAACACGTTTCGTGTGCGCTCCCCCGGTGACTCGGCCACCGCCACGCTCGCCCTCACGTATCAGATCACCGGCAGCGCCGCCATCGAGTTCCAGATCACGGAGGACGTCGCCACGCTCGTGCCCGGCGGCTCGGCGACGCTCTCGTTCACACTCGTGCGGCGCAATGCAGCCCCCGACTACTCGATCACTGCACGTGGGCAACCGAGCGGTGTCACCGTCGCGCTCGAAGGACGCGCCGAAGTGGACAGCACGGACCGCTTCACCGCGCGCTTCGTGGCCAACGGGACGACCGCGCCCGGGACGTATCCCGTGTGGTACGTCTTCACCTCGCGTGACTCGCTGCTGCGCGACTCCGCACGCGTGACGCTCACCGTGAATCCCATCCCGACAGGTGGCAACGTCACGCTCGCCTTCTGCGGCGGCAGCGCCGAGCAGCCGATCTGGCTGGGAACGCGCGAGGGCAACAACTGGACGAGACGCTTCCCCGATGCGAATGGACGATTCGTGTTCTCACTGCTCGGTGACGCCCGGACCGACCTGCAGTGGGTCACACAGCACGGCCCCGACGACTTTGCGATCACCGTGATCACGGCGAGAACCGGCGAACTGCTCAGCGTCTCCGAACGCGGCTGTCTCGACGCAACCGCGCGCACGCTGAGCGCCACGATCGTCGGCACGCTCGCGGGCGACGAAGTGTCCGTGGGAGTCGGTGCGCGCCAACTCACGCGTGTGGCGACATCCGCGAGTACGACCCTGACATTCACCGAGCTCGCGTCAGGCGCGCTCGATGTCGCGGCGGCGCGCCTGCGCGCGGTCGGCGCGCCGTCGGCCATGCTTGCCGATCGCATCTTCGTGCAGCGCGGCGCCAATCCCGTCGGCACATCGCTTGGCACCATCGCGCTCGACGCGGCGCTCGTCCCCGATCCGTTCACGGTTGCCGTGGGCGGCGTCGGGTCGGGCGAAACCGTGACCGTGTCGTCCACGCTGCGCACCGCAGGCGGCACCAGCGTGTCGCTCGGTACGAGCACCGGGAGCGGCGTGTCGCACGACGCGCGCGCACTCCCCGCCACGGCACGCATCGCGGGTGATCTCCACCTCGTGACCGCAACCAGCGTCGGCACGGACAATGGGCATCCGATCACCCGAACGATCACGCGCATGACCGCGACGCCGACGGCCGAATCGCTCACGTTGGGAGCCATCGCGCCGATCGCCACGTTCAACGTGACCGAGACGCAAGCGGGCAACGCCCTGGTCAGCAGTGTGACGCGCACGCAGACCGACTACCTGCGTCTGTACACGCTCTACTACGAGCAGGACGCCCCGGGCTTCCGTCGTCGCGTGACGCACCTGCACACGATGCGGGCCTCCGTGCCCCGAGACACCCCGGACCGGAACTTCGCCATCAGCCCGCTCGCCATGGCGGGTGCCTCGGGCTGGAACGTCGCCTGGGAGGCGAGCCAGACGCGGCCGATGGCGTGGACGACCGGCTCCTTCGGATGGGAGGCGACGGATGGCCTCCGCGCGCCGATCGCCGACGGGGTCGTGGTGCGCTCGGCAACCCGCAGCGGCACGTGGACCCCGACGGCGTCAGCGGCAGCGATCAGAAGAAGAAGAAATTGAACCGACCGCCACTCGAGCCGAGGCTGCTGAAGCGTTGATTCACGATCGTGTTGTAGATCGAACCGAACGTGTAGCGAATGCCGATGTTGGTGGTGATGCGGAAGCCGGTCTGCAGAGCCTGACGCTGCAGCAGGATCTCCTCTTCGGTGTTGCCGTCGCGCGGGAGATAGATCTGATCGTTGATGCGTGCCGCCGAGCCGCGAATGTCGAGCGAAAAGCCGCGTCCGAGTCGCAGGTCGAGACTGCCGCTCAGCGTGAGCGCATTGCGATCGAAATCGTGCAGGTAGTTGATCCAGTCGAGCGAAATGTTCGACGATCCCCACGGCTGCCGCGCGAAGAGCGAGGCGGTGAGCTGCTGACTGTACCGCGTCTCCTCGTCGAGGTCGAAGACGGTCGTCCGCTGGTAGTTGTAGTAGTTCGGGCCAACGTTGTACAGGAACGTGAGCTGCCGCCGCGTCTGCTCCGTCCAGGGGAAGACGTTGTACTCGATGGCCGGCTGCGCACGCACGGCCAGATCCTGATTGAGGAAGTCCGAATAGCCGACACCGAGCTTGAGGCCGGCCGACCAGTGAGCGCCGAGCGACCGCACCACGAGCGAGCTCGCGTTGTAGGTGCGCTGCTCGTTGACGAGGGTGAAGGCATCGCGGCCCGGACGCGCCGGCACGTCGAACTTGTCCTCGCGCACGCTCCCCGTGGCGGACAGGTTCACCTTCCACAAATCCGTCACACGCGTGGCGGACAGGTTGAGCGAGCCGTTGAGGCGCTGCTGCTGCTCTTCGGCAGTCACGAACAGGTTCGTGCCCACGTTGTAGAGCCACAGGTTCCAGGGGTCGTTCAGGTTCGCGGCGCTGACCTGCTGCCGCTGCCCGAACGGCGCGGCGTAGCGCATGTCGATGCGACTCGCGATGGGCGACTTGGCCACGAAGCGGGCGAGCCCGAGTTTGAAGGCACGCGCCAGATCCCGCCGGATCTTGTCTTCGGGATCGTTGGGCAGCGAGTTCACCACGAGGGTGTCCTCCATGCCGGCGAAACCACGCCGTCCGATGAACGTGATGGTGTTGGCGTTTCCGCCGCCGCCGTTCGTGAGCGCGACCACCAGCAGCTGCACGTCGGCGTCGAACCGATCGCGCATCCAGTTCACGAAGTTGATCTCCGTGACGAAGAAGTCGCGATCGCAGCCGCGCACACGACCCTGACAATCGAGAAAGACCCGAATGGCCTCGGATTGCAGCGTGGCGCTGTCCGGACCCGCGACGACACCAGCTGGCATGCCACCGGGCACCACGCCGGCCGGCGGCCCACCACCCGGAGGCCCGCCGGGACGGCCTCCTGGGGGACCACCCTGCGCCGGCAGAGTGGAAACGAAACACAGCATCACAAGCGCGGCGCGCACCACAGCAGCCAGCATCGGAAGTCCGGAAGCAGTTGGGAATCAGGGGCCTCCGTATCAGTACGGAGCCGCCGAACAATGGCCGGCGGTTCGGACCGGTTCCCATGAGCGGACGAATCGCCGGTGCGAGGGACGAACGCACCGGGTACCACCGAGGGCCGCTCGCGCGCGGTCTGACCCGGGTGCATGTTGACGGCGGCTTCCTGCCGTCGCCCACGCCCGTCGCGTCATGACCTACCTGCTGCTCGGCGTCATCGCCCTCCTCGTCATCCTGCACCTCACCTCGCGCCGGCGCGACGCCGCCGAGCGCGCGGCGCTCCAGCGTGAGGCCGAGCAGCAGCGACGCGCGCTCGACACCTCCGTGCGTGAACTGGCCGCCGCCCGTGACGCGGCCACCGCCGCGCTCAACGCCGCCACCGAAGCCCGTGAGCGCGCCGAGGCCGCCAATCGCGCGAAGAGCATGTTCCTCGCCAACATGTCGCACGAACTGCGCACCCCGCTCAACGCCATCATCGGCTACAGCGAAATGCTGCAGGAAGACGTGGCCGACATGTCCACCGCCGAAATCACCGCCGACCTCGGCAAGGTGACGAGCGCGGGCAAGCACCTGCTCTCGCTCATCAACGACGTGCTCGACTTCTCGAAGATCGAAGCCGGACGCATGGAGCTCGTGCTCGAACCCGTGCACGTCGCCTCGCTGATGCGCGAGGTGGAAGCCACGGCGGCGCCCGTCGTGCGCAAGCAGGGCAACACGTTTGTCGTACAGACGGCGGACGACGCGGGCACCATCACGGCCGACGCAGGCAAGGTCCGACAGGTCCTGCTGAATCTCCTCTCCAACGCCGGCAAGTTCACCACGAACGGTACGGTCACACTGCGTGCGACGCGCACCGTGCGCGAAGCGCGGACCTTCCTGGCCATCGAGGTGCAGGACACGGGGGTCGGACTCACACGCGCGCAGTTCGGACGACTGTTCCAGGCCTTCGCGCAGGCCGATGCCACCACGCAACGTGATCACGGCGGCACCGGACTCGGTCTCGCGCTCTGCCGCCGCTTCTGCCTCATGATGGGGGGCGACATCGAGGTGCAGTCGCGCGCTGGCAGCGGGTCGACCTTCACCGTGATGCTCCCGGTCGATGGTCCGCCGGCCAGTGCGACGGAAGACGCGAGCGGCGATCAGGTCGATGATGCCGAACCGATCTCCTTTCACACGCGCATGTTCGAAATCCCCGTCGGCGGACGGCCCGCCGAGTGAGTACCGCGCCCCGGATTCTGCTCGTCGACGACAACGAACTCGACTGCGACATGCTCTCGCGTCGACTCACCCGTCGCGGCTTCGTGGTCGGCACGTGCGGTGATGGCCACGCCGCCCTCGCCGCCGTGCGACAGGATCCGCCCGATCTGCTGCTGCTCGACACGGGGTTGCCGGGACTCGACGGGCTCAGCGTGGCGCGCGCCCTCAAGGAAGAGCCGGACACGGCGCACATCCCCATTGTGGTGGTCAGCGCCCACGCGCTGGTCGGTGATCGGGAGCAGGCACTGGCCGCGGGGTGCGATGCGTTTGCCACCAAGCCGGTGGATCTCGCGCGACTGCTCGAACAGATCGACACGCTGCTGGCGGCACGCCCGGAGCGCACCATGCGTCTCGCCCCGCTCACCCTGGAGCGGCTGTCGGATGTGCGGGCCTTTTTGGCGATTGCATTGGAAGAACTCCGTGGCACGCCGGCCACCGAGGCACTCCAGCTCGCCGCCGACGAAGTATGTACCAACCTCATTCACCATGGTGCTCCCGATGTCGTGCGCATTGCGCTGCGCTGCCAGCATGGCGAGGCGACGCTGACGATCGAGGATCGGGGACGCCCGTTCGCCCCGGAGCAGGCCCCCGCCCCCAACCTGACCAGCGATTGGCGGCGGCGACCCGTTGGTGGACTCGGCTGGTTCCTCGCGCGCCGCATGGTCGACGGGGTGCACTACGTTTCACTGCCGGCCACCGATGGTGTCCGCAACCGGCTGACGCTCACGAAGCGCTACGGGCCGGTGACGTCCTTCGAGTTCCCGCCCCGATGATGGAAGTCTCCATTCAGCAGCACAACCACGTGGCCGTTGTGGTCATTGCCGGCAGCATCGATGCGCTCACGGCCGATGCGCTGGTCACCGCGTTGCTCGCGGAGTTGCAGCAAGGCCGCACACGACTCGTCGCGGACTTTTCCGCCGTCGAGTACACGAGTTCGGCCGGCTTGCGCGTGCTGCTCACGACGCTGAAGGACGCGCGACAGCGCGGTGGCGACCTGCGCCTCGCGCACATTCGCCCCAACGTGCGCCAGGTGCTCGAACTCTCCGGCTTCACCAGCATTCTCAAGTGCTTCCCCGACCGGGACAGCGCCATCGCGAGCTATCCCGCATGAGCTCGTCCGGCGTCGCCCTCGTCATCGGCTCCGGGGGCATCAAGTGCGCCGCGGCCATCGGGCTGCAGCGCTGCCTGCAGCACGAAGCCATCCCCGTCGAACTGCTCGTCGGCTGCAGCGGCGGCGCGATCTATGCCGCGGCGATGGCGCTCGGTCACGATGCCGAGACGGTCGCGCGCCTCACCACCACGCTCTGGACGCGCGAGATCACCGCGTCACCCGATCGGCTCGCGATGGCGCGCATGGCGTTCCCGCGCCTGCTCGGTTTCACCGAGCGATTTGGACTCAAGCGCGATCACCTCGTCAACGCGCGACTCGCCGAAGCATTCGGCGACGCCACCTTCGCCGACTGTCGCACACCGCTCTTCATCACCGCCACCGATTTTCGGACCGGCGAGCAGGTCATCATCAATCACGGACGCATCGCGGACGCCATTCGCGCGAGCATCGCCATCCCGTTTGCTTTTCGACCGTGGGAGATTGACGGTCGACTGTGTGTCGACGGGTTCCTCTCCGATCCGTTGCCGGTCGGTGTCGCCGTCCGTGAAGGCGCCCACGTGATCGTGGCCATGGGCTTCGAGAGCCCGTATCAGGAACGCATCAGTACCGGTGGTCGCTTCGCGTTCCAGCTCAGCTCGATCATGACCAACAACCTGCTGCGCGCGTCGTTCGCCTTTCACGGACTTGCGCATCACGGCGAGGTGCTGGCCGTCATTCCCAAGTTTTCGCAGCGCATCCGCCTGTTCGACACGGCCCGGATCCCGCTCCTCATCGACGAGGGCGAGGCGGCCATGCGCGCACAGCTGCCGTACCTGCGGCGCCTGCTTGCCACCGCGTCATCGACCCCTCCCGCCGGCGTCACCTCCGTGAGCTCGGCCCCGTGACGCTGTCCGTCACGGCCGAACGTTCACTCGGCGATGTGTTGCAGCGACGCTCTCGCATCGGGCTCGTGATCGGCTCCGGTGGCATCAAATGCACGATGGCCATCGGCCTGCTCAAGGTGCTTGCGCGAGAGGGCATCCCCGTCGATGTCGCGGTTGGCTGCAGTGGTGGTGCGATCTACGCCGCCATGTTCGCGCTCGGCGACGAAGTCGCGGCCATCGAGACGCGCTCGCTCGAAGTGTGGCGCGATCTGTTCACCAAGCTGCACTATCGCTCGCTGCTGCGCGCGGTGGCACCGGCGCTCTTCGGCTACCACGAACAGGTTGGCCTCGTCGACGACCGGCGCGTCTGGCAGGTGCTCGAGGCGCACTTCGGCACACGGGATTTCGGCGAATGCCGCATCCCGCTCCATGTCGCCGCCACCGACTTTCGCTCGGGCGAGAAAGTCACGCTGACCGAGGGACGCATCATCGATGCGATTCGGGCCAGCATCGCCATTCCGCTCCTGCTCCGCGCCTGGCCGGTGAACGATCGCCTCCTCGTGGACGGCGGCGCTTCCAATCCGCTCCCCATCGACATCGCGATTCGCGAAGGATGCGACATCATCCTCGCCATGGGCTTCGAGAGCCAGATGACCGACGATGTGCGATCGTTCACCAACGCCGTGGGGCGCACCTCGACGATCGTCACCAACCATCTGCTGCGCGCGACGTTTGCCTTTTACAGCGCGGCACATCACGCCGAAGTGCTCCCCATCATGCCGTTGCTCGACCGCGACATCGGCCTCACGGAGTGGGAGCAGATCCCCTATCTGATCGAGCAGGGGGAGCGCGCCGCCGAGGAGCAGGTCCCTTACCTGCGTCGGCTCCTCGCGCAGACGCTCGGCGATGCATCGCCCCCCCGCGCATGACGACCCCGGAGAGCGCCCGCATTCTCGTCGTCGACGACGTCGAGGCCAACCGGGACTTGCTGAGTCGCCGTCTGCTGCGCCAGGGGCATGTGGTCGAGCAGGCCGAGGACGGGCAGCAGGCCCTCGATCGCCTCGCGGACGGAGCGTGGGATCTCGTGTTGCTCGATGTCATGATGCCGGTGCTCGATGGCATCGCGACGCTCACGGCGATGAAGCAGCACGAGACACTGCGCGACATTCCGGTCATCATGATCTCGGCCAACACCGAGCTCGAGACCGTCGTTCGCTGCATCGAGCTCGGTGCCGACGACTACCTGCCCAAACCGTTCGATCCGGTGCTGCTGCGGGCGCGCGTGGGATCGTCGCTCGAGAAGAAGCGTCTCCGCGATCGCGAGCGCGAGCGCGCCCGACGCATGCAACACGATCTCGAAGTGGGCGCACGCATCCAGCGCGACTTTCTTCCGGACGCGTTGCCGCAGGTGCCCGGGTACTCGCTCGCCGCGCGCTTCGAACCGGCGCGTGAAGTGGGCGGGGACTTTTACGACGCCTTTCGGCTGGGCGACGGGCGCGTGGCCCTCGTGCTGGGTGACGTGTGCGACAAGGGCGTCGGTGCCGCGCTGTTCATGGCACTCTTTCGCTCGCTCATTCGGGCGGTGCTGGGAACACAACGTGTCCCGTCGGCCGACGACTCGCTCGGCGATCTCGAACGCCGCGTGCTCGCCGTTGTGGCGGCCACCAACGACTACATCGCCACCACACACGGCCGCGCGAACATGTTCGCAACGCTGTTCATCGGCGCGCTCGATCCGGCATCCGGCACCATCGTGTACGTGAACGGTGGCCACGAACCACCACGCGTCGTGAGCGACGCCGGCGGCGTGCGCGCGATGTTGCCGCCCACGGGCCCTGCCGTGGGCATGCTCCCCGAAATCCCGTTCCTGGCCGCCCACTGCACCCTCGCTCCGGGCGAAGCGCTGCTCGTGCTCTCCGATGGCGTCACCGAATCGCGCGCGCCCGACGGTGCGCTGTTCGGCGACGATGCGGCCGATGCGCTGCTCGGCGAGCCGGCGCCGTCGGCCGATGCGCTGCTCGATCGCTTCGTCGAGGCGGTGCATGCGCACGCCGCCGGCGGTGCGCCCGCCGATGACGTGACGCTCCTGGCTCTCCGGCGCGACTGACCCCCCGAAAGCCACGCCCACCTCGACGCGCTGGTGCCTTGCCGAGCCGTGTACCGCGCCACACTTTGTGGCGCCATGGACGCCCTCCGCCTCGGTTCGCTCACCGAATCCTCGCCCTCCCCCAAGGCGGCGCTGGCGGTCTCCGCGCCGCGTCGCGACCTTGTCGGCCACGTGATCGCGGCTCTCTCACGCGAGTCCTCGACCGACGCGCTCTACGAACACGCGATGGACGCCGTGGCGACCGCCCTCGAGGTGGACCGGGCGGCCCTGCTCATCTTCGACGAACACGATGTGTGCCGGTTCGTGGCCTGGCGTGGTCTCTCCGACGCCTACCGCGAGGCGGTCACCGGGCACTCCCCGTGGACACCACGCGAGTTGCAGGCGCAGCCGATCCAGGTGGCCGATGTGCGAGCCGATGCATCGTTGGCACACCTCGCCAGCGCCCTGCAAGATGAGGACATCCGATCGGTGCTGTTCCTCCCACTCGTCGGCCGCGCCCGCGTCTGGGGCAAGTTCATGCTCTACTCGGCCACACCGCGCGAGTTCACGTCAGCGGAGATCGACACGGCGCAGCATATCGTGCGCGAGATCGCCTCGGCCCTCGATTGGCGCGAGCGGGATCGCGAGCTGCTGGAGGAGCGTGGTCTTTTCGCGGCCGGGCCCACCGTCGTCTTCAAGTGGCGCAACGTCCCGTCGTGGCCGGTGGAGTACGTCTCCGCGAACGTCGATGCCGTGCTGGGCTACGCACCCGATACGCTCACATCCGGGCGCGTCCCCTACGGCGACATCATTCATCCGGACGATGTGCCGCGCATTGCCGCCGAACTCGATGCGCACCTCGCGCACGGCACCGAGTGGTTCGAACAGGAGTATCGGGTCCTGCACGCCGATGGACGCGTGCGGATCGTCACCGACGTCACCAAGCTTGTCCGCGACGCAAAGGGTGAGGTGACTCACTTCCTCGGCTATCTGATCGACGTCACCGAACGTCGCGCGCAGGAGTTGGAACATGCGCGCATCGCCGAGCAGGTGCAGCACGCGCAGAAACTCGAATCGCTCGGTGTGCTGGCCGGCGGCATCGCGCACGACTTCAACAATCTGCTCGTGGGTGTGCTCGGGAATGCGTCGCTCGCCATGGAGGAGCTCCCTGAGCACTCGCCCGTGCGTCCGCTGCTCGAGGACATGCAGGTCGCGGCCCGTCGTGCCGCCGAGCTGACGCGACAGTTGCTCGCCTACTCGGGCAAGGGGCGATTCGTCGTCGAGCGCGTCGAGCTGGCGTCACTCGTCCGCGAGATGCAACGCCTGCTCGCGGCAGCGGTGTCGAAGAAGGCGCACGTCGTCACCGAGCTGCGGGACGATCTGCCCACCGTACGGGCGGACGCGACGCAACTGCGACAGGTCGTGATGAACCTCATCACGAATGCTTCCGACGCTCTGGGTGAGGCCCCGGGTACGATCACCATCCGCACGCGTCGCATGCACGCCTCGCGAGCGTGGCTGAGCGGCGCCCAGGTGGGACGAGACATTCCCGAGGGCGAATATCTCGTGCTCGAAGTGGCAGACACGGGCTGTGGCCTCAGCACCGAGACGCTGCCACGCTTGTTCGATCCCTTCTACTCCACGAAAGGTGTGGGTCGAGGTCTCGGTCTTGCGGCCGTGCTCGGCATCGTCCGGGGCCATCAGGGGGCGGTGCGCATCACATCGACCCCCGACGTCGGCACGACCGTGGCCGTCCTGCTCCCGGTGGAAGACGCTGAGCGTCGCGCACCGGCGCATGAGGATGAGCCACAGAACACCCGAGGCACGGTGCTGGTCGTCGATGATGACCTCGCAGCGATGCGAGTCGCCCAGCGCATTCTCGAGCGCGACGGCTACCGCGTGGTCACGGCGAGCAACGGACGCGAAGCACTGGAGCGGTACGCGGAGTCAGGGCCCAGCATTCAGGTTGTCCTGCTGGACCTGACGATGCCCGAGTTGAGCGGCTGGGAAACGTTGCGCGAGCTGCAGCAGCTCGATCCATCGGTCACCGTGCTGCTCATGAGCGGCTACTCGCAGGCGCCCGGCGCGAATCTGGCGGGTGCCGCCGGCTTCGTTGCGAAGCCGTACAGTACGGTCGATTTGCGCGAGGCCGTGGGTGCCCTGCTGCCCCGTCGCGCGGCCTGACGCGTCGCGAACGACCTGCAGATCGCTCAGGAGCTCGCGGGCAAGACGAGATGTCGCGCGAGCACGTCGGCGAGCGCCTGCCCGGTCACCGGCTTGGCGAGATAGTCCGACATGCCGGCATCGACGCAACGCTGACGGTCCTCCGCCAGCGCGTTGGCGGTGAGCGCCACGATGGGAATCTCGGCACCACGACCGTCGGACGTACGAATGCGACGCGCGGCCTCGTAGCCGTCCATCACCGGCATCTGGCAGTCCATCAGCACGAGATCGAATGACTCCGCCTGATGTGCCGCCACCGCCTGCGCGCCGTCCTCCACGAGCGTCACGCGCATCCCCAGTCGTTCGAGCATCGCACGCACTACCAGCTGGTTCATCGCGTTGTCTTCGGCTACAAGGATTCGTGCCGATGCCAGCGTTCTGGGCGACGCCTCCACTGGCGACGCAACGCGCTCCGATGTTCGTGCGGTGTGTGCGGCAAAGGCCGGGAGCAACGGTACGTCGAACCAGAAGGTGCTCCCCGCGCCGAGCGTACTCGTGACGTGGATCGTGCCGCCCATCAGTTCGACGAGATGCTTGCAGATCACGAGCCCGAGCCCGCTGCCACCGAATCGTCGAGTCGTGCTCGAGTCCGCCTGTCCGAATCGTTGAAAGAGCTGGGCAATCTGCTCCGGGGAGAGGCCAATACCCGTATCGGTCACCAACACGCGCACCCACACACGTGAGGCGTCGAGCGGCGATGAGACGCGCCGCGCCTGCAAGGTGACCGTGCCCGCCTCGGTGAACTTGAGGGCATTGCCAAGAAGATTGGTGACGACCTGCCGGATGCGGATCGGGTCACCACTCACCGGGGGCACGTCCGCCAGATCAACGTCGGTGACGACGCGAATCCCACGCGAGGCACCCAACTCGGCGTAGATCGCCGTCGTGCCCGTCAACAGCTGCGCCGGATCGAAGTCGACGCGTTCGATCGTCACTTTCCCTTCTTCGATCTTCGAGACGTCGAGAATGTCACCGAGCAGATCGTGCAACGTGTGCGCGGCACTGGAGATCGCCTCCGTGAACCGCTGCTGCTCGGCGTCGAGTGTCGTCCCGCGCAGCAGCTCCGACATGCCCAGAATGCCGTTGAGCGGCGTGCGGATCTCGTGGCTCATGTTCGCCAGGAAGCGACTCTTCGCCTGACTCGCCTCCACCGCGGCCTGACGCGCCCGTTCCCGCTCGGCGGCGACCGATGCGGCCTCGAGCCGCAATCGCATCATTTCGGTCCAGCGCTGATAACTGCGCCAGCTCTCCTGCGTGAGCACCGCGCCGTAGACGAGCACTGCTGCCACCACGATCCAGGCATCATCGTACCGCGTCCAGAGCGCATGCAACATGATCGGGGCCAGCATCACGGTGTAGTTCAGCACCGCGGTGCGCATGTTGCTCACCAGCAGGAAGACGCCCAACGCCGTGATGCACATGATGCTCGCGAACAGCAGCGCGCCGAGTGTGGTGCCGCGCACCGCGGGCACGAACACCACCGAGATCACACCCCAGCACAGATTGTCGAGCGTGACGAGCAACTCGAAGCGCCGTTGCCAGTAGGGGAGACGATCGGCTCGTCGTTCGTCGCGCTCGAAGAACCGCGTGTCGAGCGCACGCGCGCCACTCACGAGCAGTCGCACCACGAGCCAGCCGAGCAGCAGCGCGGTGTCGATGCGCCCCCACATCGCGTACGCGACGAGGAGCGAAAAGACCGCCGCGCCCGCCTGTGGCTGCGGCGCCAGGCGGTAGATCGCCGTGAGCTGCGCAAGCGCAATGTCCCGCGCGATGTCGCGCGGCGCGTTGGACGAGGACGCGTCGGGAACGGAGCTCATGCCGGCGAGCGGAGGGGGAGCGGCGTCACGCGTCGTCGCGCGGCCGGGTACTCAGGCAGAGTATCGGTCGCGCACGGGCTCTCGTAAAGCACCGAAGTGCCGGGATTTCGCCGCTCGGCGGTGGGCGGAGGAAGCGACCGCCGCGCCCTCGGCAGGCGCCTATCGACCTCGCGCCACCGAGGCGTCGGCCGCCTCGCCTGACGTCGGTGCGTCGCGATGCCGCCAGTCGTCGAACAACCGCCCCGCCGCCATGCCGCCGAACACGATGGCCGTGCGGGTGAGCAGGAAGGTGCGCGCACTCGCGGCGTCGCTCCGCTCCGGTCGCCACGCGAGTGACGCCCCCGTGGCCGCCAGCAGGCTCACTGTCACCGGTGCGTTGAAGCGCCAACCCTCGCCCGTCGCCGGCTGCGCGGCCACCGTGCTCCAGAGCGCGCAGCCGCTGCCTACCGTGAGATTGCGCACGGCACGGCGA